>JAGYMW010000001.1 GCA_018400435.1 Bacillota bacterium
GCGAACGATTTTATCTGCGCAGCAGGGTTAAGGTATGTCTTATTGAACAGGCGGAAACAATGACTGGTGAGGCATCTTCTTCTCTGCTTAAAATACTGGAAGATCCACCGCCAGGCCTGCATTTTATTTTACTGGCTGAAAAACCGCGATTGCTTTACGATACGATTCTTTCCAGGTGCCAGAGGTATACGCTGCAGCCTCTGGAGTTTCAGGATCTTACCGATATTTTGGTTTCCAGGCATAATATATCTCACGAAACCGCTGCTGTTCTAGCCCGGATTAGCAAAGGGCTACCCGGTTATGCTGCTGAGCTGGCCGAAAACTGTGCAGCATCCGAAAGGATTGAGGAAGCGAGGACACTGGCGATTAACCTGGTTTCCGGAAAGGATAGTGCCCGGCAGCTCCTGGCCTGGGCTTCATCTCTGGCTGAAAGAGAAGATCTGCTTACCTTTCTGGAACTGTTTTGTTTGATATTCCGCAGTTGTCTGCAGGAGAAACTTGGCCGAAATGATGATCTTTTTTCCGAGCAGGGAAGAATCATTGCCGGCACGGATGATGTTACTCCACAATGCATCGAGGATATTATTATTCTGGTTAATGACGTAGCCAACCAGATTAAAACTACCAATGTCAATCGTCGTTTACTGCTGGAAAAGATGCTTATTTTGACCCAAAGGAGGTTGCAAGGGTGCCAAAAGTAGTGGGAATAAGATTCAAACAAGCCGGCAAGATTTACTATTTCGAGCCCGGCTCAAATAAACTGGCTGCAGGGGATAAAGTTATTGTAGAAACAGCCCGGGGGCAGGAAATGGGAGAAGTGGTCTTACCTGAAAAAGAGATCCCGGAGGAAGAACTGGTTTTGCCCCTGAAAAAAGTGTTACGCCCTGTTACTGAAGCTGATTGCCGACAGACTGAGGAAAACAGAGAGAAGGAAGGGGCCGCTTTTAAAAAATGCCAGCAGAAAATCAAGGAACATGGCCTTGATATGAAGCTGGTTGAAGTGGATTACACCTTTGATCGCAACAAAATAATATTCTATTTTACTTCAGATGAGCGAGTTGACTTCAGAGAACTGGTAAAAGATCTGGCAGCCATATTTAAAACCCGTATTGAACTGCGTCAGATCGGGGTTCGAGATGAAGCAAAAATGAAAGGAGGCATCGGACCCTGCGGTCGGCCATTTTGCTGCAGCACATTTTTGGAAGAATTTGAACCGGTTTCTATCCGGATGGCCAAGGGACAGAATCTTTCGCTTAATCCGACCAAGATATCCGGCGTTTGCGGCAGATTGATGTGCTGTCTGCGTTATGAAGCCAGTGCCTACGAAAACGCCCGGGAAGAAATGCCCAAATCGGGTGAGACGGTAGTGACACCGGACGGAGAAGGAACAGTCAAAGACGTTAACTGCAGTAAAAAAACCGTCCTGGTCAAATTGCAGGAATCCGGTCATACAAGAGAGTTTCCTCTGGAAGAAGTGGATATGCAGTAATAATAGGTTGGGAAAAGATATGCTGTAACAGCGGGGGTACGGCTAAGCAGTGCCCCCGCTGAAAAGCTGTTACGCCTCTGACATCTTTGACAATTTTTCAATACATTCCCGGCAAACAATTCTGTTTCCGAAATGAACTACATCATCGGCATTGCCGCAAAACAGGCAGGCGGGTTCGTACTTCTTGAGGATTATTTTTTCCGCATCAACGTATATTTCGAGAGCATCTTTAACTTCAATCCCCAGGGTCCGCCTGAGTTCAATGGGAATAACCACACGACCCAGTTCGTCTACTTTTCTGACAATTCCTGTTGATTTCACAGGCATTTCCTCCTTTTCTTCATTATGGAGTAAGGCTAGTTCGAACATTATACCAGTAATTGACATGGTAAGTCAATAGTTTTTTTCCCTATATACTCAAGTTTACAAGAATATTACATGAAACTGTTACCATACTGTGCTATTCTTGACAGTGATCAAAGCTTTGATATGATATAATAACGACATATTTTCAAAATGACGAGGAGGCCTGACGTTGGCAGGTAAAGAAACATTTTATATCACGACCCCCATTTATTATCCCAGTAACAAGCTGCATGTTGGCAATTCGTATACAACAGTGGCTGCCGATGCAATGGCCCGCTTTAAAAGGCTGACCGGGTACAATGTTTGGTTTTTGACCGGAACAGATGAGCACGGCCAGAAAATTCAGCGGCAGGCAGAAGCAGTTGGTAAAACTCCATGTGATTTTGTCGACGAAATTGTGGCCTGGATTAAAGACCTGTGGCAGGAGCTGGATATCAATTACGATGATTTTATCAGGACTACCGAGGAGCGCCATAAAGAAAAAGTAGCCCGCATCTTCACCCATTTTTATGAACAGGGTGATATTTACAAGGGTAAGTATGAAGGATGGTACTGCACCCCATGTGAAGCCTACTGGACCGAGCGCCAGCTGGTTGATGGTAAGTGTCCTGACTGCGGGCGGGAAGTAGAGCTAATTGCAGAAGAAGCCTATTTCTTTCGGATGTCCCGCTATAGCGATCGGCTTCTCGACTATATCGAGAATAACCCGGACTTCATTCAGCCCCCTTCGCGAAAAAACGAGATGATCAACAATTTCCTCAAGCCTGGACTTGAGGATCTCTGTGTATCTCGGACATCTTTTGACTGGGGCATAAAGGTGCCTTTTGACCGGGATCACGTAATCTATGTCTGGCTCGATGCCCTCAGCAATTACATTACCGCTCTTGGCTACGGTGAAGAGGGCAGTATTTTTAATACTTATTGGCCCGCCGATGTTCAACTGATCGGTAAGGACATTCTCCGATTCCATACCATTTACTGGCCTATATTTTTGATGGCTCTTGATTTGCCCTTGCCGAAAACAGTGTTCGGACATGGCTGGTTGATGCTTCAGGAAGGGAAAATGTCTAAATCAAAGGGCAATGCAGTGGATCCCATGATGCTTGTCAACCGATACAGCTCTGATGCCCTGCGTTATTTCCTGTTGCGGGAGATCCCCTTTGGACAGGACGGGGTATTTAGCCTGGAATCCTTTTTGACCCGTATTAATACGGATTTGGCTAATGATCTGGGGAACCTGGTCAGCAGGACCCTGACCATGGCTGAACGCTACTTCGACGGCGTGCTGCCGCAGCCGGCACAGGATTCGGAAAAAAGTGATATGGAGCTGCGGAACATAGCTCTTGAGACGCCCGCGGTTATTGACTCTCTGATGAATGAACTGAGGATCAGTGACGCCCTGACTGAATTGTGGAAACTGGTGCGTCGCAGCAACAAGTATATCGACGAGAATACCCCCTGGGAACTGGCCAAAGATCCGGGTAGAAAAGAGCGCCTGGGCACGGTTATTTATAATCTGATCGAAAGTATTCGTTTTATTGCTGTTATGCTCTGTCCTTACATGCCGCGCACACCGGAGCGAATCTGGGAACAGATTGGCCTGACGGACCATAAATCGTTGCAAAACTGGGATAGTTTGCAAAACTGGGGCGGCATAGAGCCGAATACTGTTGTCGCCCGGGGTGAAGATCTCTTTCCGCGGTTGAACCTGCAGGCTGAAATTCGTGAAGTGCAGGGAATCCCTCCTGTTTCTGGGCAGATCGCTTCGAACGCTGCTGAAGAAAATGAAGGATTAATTAATTTGGAGCAGTTCCAGCTCGTGGATCTAAGAGTGGCCGGCATTTTGTCTGCGGAAAAAATTGCCAAGTCCGATAAGCTGCTGAAAGTGGAACTGGATACAGGCGGTGGTGAACGACGCCAGGTGGTAGCCGGAATTGCCGAGCATTATCGACCTGAAGAACTGATTGGCAAAAGGGCACTTTTTGTAGCCAATCTTAAACCGGTTAAGCTGCGCGGTGTCCTTTCCCAGGGGATGCTGCTTGCGGCTACCGGTGAAGATGGGAAACTGGCTTTGACCACGGTTGATCGGGATATTTCTCCGGGAAGCAGGATAAGTTAATTTGATGTTATTAATAGACACTCACGCCCACCTCGATTTTCCTCATTTTGCAGAGGATTTTGCTTCTGTTCTAAAAAGAGCGCAGGAGGCCGGTGTGGAAGCCATAGTCGATGTGGGAACTGATGAACAAAGTTCCAGGCGGGCGGTTGAGCTCAGCAGGCAGTACCCCATGATCAGCGCTTCTGTTGGTATTCACCCGCATAGTGCAGCGTCGGCATCTCAGAAATGGCTTGCCACGTTGGAAGAACTGGCAGAATTGGATACGGTGCTGGCCATAGGGGAAGCCGGCCTCGATTATTATCGTAATCTATCACCGCGTGATAAACAGGAAGAATTATTTAGAGCTCAGATACACCTGGCCTGCCGGGTTGATAAGCCGATTATCATTCACAGTCGGGAAGCCCATACCCGGACTTTGCAGATACTGAGGGAAGAAAAACTTCCCTCAAAGGTGGGGGTTATGCATTGTTTTTCCGGAGAGCAAAAGATGCTCGAAGCTTTTCTGGATCTGGGTTTTTACATTTCCCTGGCCGGGCCTCTGACTTATCCGCGCTCTCATACTTTGCGTTCACTGTTAAAGTATATCCCCGGCAATCGCCTGCTTTTGGAAACAGATTCACCTTATCTTCCGCCGCAGGCCTTCCGGGGCAAACGCAACGAGCCGTCGTTCATTAAGTTAACTTACGAACGGGCAGCCATGGAACTGGATATGGATCTGGATCAGTTTGCAAAGCAGGTTTATCTTAATGCGGTGCGTTTCTATTCAGACACTCTGGTAGACCACACGTAATATGGGAGCGGCCTAAACCGTCCGGTTGTGAGCAGACAAAAGGACACCTCCTCAAACTGGACGTGTCCTCATTATCTATCGGAACAAGTTCAAGTTGCCAAACTCAAGTAATTATCCAGTCTTCATTAACTAAATCATGTTCACTCCGGGAAGTGTGTTTTCCTGCTGGTTTTTGACAAAGCTATTTTGCAAAGAAGGCAGTTATCTTTTATCTGTAATTATGGTTACCCGAGCAGGCTTTGCAATTTCATTGCCAGAGACATATCGCCCTTCACCTTTAACTTGCCGGCCATGAAAGCCGAGGTAGCATTGAGTTTACCGTCAAGCATGTTGTTGAAATCTTCGGCCGTCATTGAAATAGTGATGTTCGGATTGTCGTGGGCTGATTCAACGGTAGTCATTTTTCCGTCTTCCACGACAACGTGAAAAACCCCTCCTCCATCTCCGGAAAGATCGAACTGATAAACGGCATTAATTCCTTTTAATTTGCCTGGATCGGCAGATTCAGCCACACTTTCAAATTTTTTCAGGGTATCCTTCAAATCCGCCATTTCAAAAGCCTCCTTTTAATAGTTTCTTTTATGAAAAATTCTAAAGAGGTTAAGGAATACTGCGGCCCTCCTTTCAGAAAAAGAATTGCTTAAACAGGTGAATTGTTACTATTGTAAAATATATTATAATGCATAACTCTTTGTTTGTCATTATATTTTTGTAATAAACTTGTCTTGATGAAATATTGTGAACAAGGAAAAGGTGTTCAGCGGATCAAGAATGGTAAACCCTGCAATTGACTGGGAACACGGTGCAAAGGTAAAATGGATTACCACTATTTTAAGCAAAGGGTGCTCGATTATGGCCGAAAGTCCGGATGTTACTTCACCGCGGGTTCTCAATGCTCTTCTGCAAGAATACGGTTTGCAGCCCCGCAGGCGGTTTGGCCAAAACTTCTTGATTGACGGCAATATAGCGCAAAAAATTGTCGGAGCAGCAGAAATAAAAAAGAACGAAGCTGTAATCGAAGTCGGACCCGGGGCAGGAGCGCTTACCATTAGACTGGCCCGTGCCGGAGTGCCTGTACTGGTCCTGGAGATAGATCGTGGATTGCTCCTGTTGATTAATAATCTGCTTCAACCCTGGCCCCATGTCCAGGTCAGCGAGGGGGATGCCCTCCGTGTTGATTGGAGAAAATTAATTGATGGTTTCGCTCCGGATCGGACAATCAAACTAATATCTAATCTTCCCTATAATATTTCCGGTCCTTTCATGTACTCGCTTTTTGAATGTGGCTTTCCTTTTGCCGGGGCGGTGCTTATGTTTCAGAAAGAAGTTGCCGGTCGGTTGGTGGCTAAACCCGGTGATAGAGATTATGGCAGCCTTTCGCTCCTCTGTGCTTACTACACCGAAGCACGGATCCTCTTTGGCGTTTCAAAAAATGTTTTTTGGCCCCGTCCAAAAATAGACTCCGCTATTCTCAGGCTTACACCCCGGAGACGCATCCTGGAACCTGAGGAAGAGCCGATTTTGTGGGAACTGGTCAAGACAGTATTTAGGCAGCGCCGTAAAACTATGCTGAACGGCATATCTACTCTTTTTCCCGGAAGGCGGCGGGACTTTGTAATAGAGATATTACTGTCAGCCGGCATAGATCCCGGTATTCGACCCGAAGAGCTGGATGCTGGAGAATTTGCATTGCTGACTCGAATAATTTATAATAACCGTAGCAAATTAAGCTGAAAGGTCGCTGGCCTGATGTGGTTTACCAGCCCATCCAAAGGGCGGATGTCTTTTAAAGATGTTTTTGAAGAGTTGGCCCAATATACAAATGAATTTCCTGATGAATCATATAAACTGATTATCGGAACCGACTCGCAATCTTTTTTAAACGATTGTGTGATATTTGTTACTGCGGTTGTCGTCCACCGTGTGGGAAAAGGGGGACGTTTTTTTTATCACAAGCAGAAAACCCGCTACATGGAAAGCCTTCGCCAGCGTATTTATTATGAAACATTTCTCAGCCTGGAAGTTGCCGCCATGGTAACAGAAAAATTGGCTGAGAACAACGATCTGCAGCTTAACGTAGAAATTCATCTGGATGTTGGTGAAAAAGGTGAAACCAGGGATATTATTAAAGAAGTAGTCGGGATGGTTATAGGGAGCGGCTATCGAGCATGCATAAAGCCGGATTCTTACGGGGCGACAACGGTAGCCGATCGTTTTACCAAGTAAGAGGATCTCTGGCCAGTCAGGGTGATTTTCAAGTCTCTGTTGATTATTTTGCTTCTCTTCTTCTAATAACGCCACGATGCTTGTTCTTTCTTGACATATTGTCACATATTATGTTATTATTAAACGTATAATACTTATAAGGTGGTTTTAAATGGTGGGCAAAGATGTGCTATTTGAAATCCGTAAAAAGATTGAATCACACCTCGGTGAAAAAATAAAATTACGGGCCAACAGAGGTCGGCGTAAAACATTTGAGAAGGAAGGGGTTCTTGAGAGTACCTATCCTTCAATTTTTATCATCAGGGTCGATGAAAACAATTATTACCAGCGGCTTTCGTTCAGTTATGCCGATGTCCTAACGGAAACGGTCGAACTGAGCTTTAACGAGGGCAAGTTGCGCCGTACCGTCGGTCTGTAAGTTTATCATGAAACGAGGCCCGGAGAAAAAGTCCTGTTCCGGTCGGAAATCAGATGAGATAACAGGAAACAACTTTTAAGTAGGGAATTAAAAACCGGATCACGTTGATTCCGGTTTTTTACTTTTCTTTATTCTGCCGTTGTTTTGATCCACGGCAGGATTAGCAGGTCTTTTGTAGAATAGCCAATGCAAACTTCATTGATGATCCGAGGGGAGGTGTGAATTTGAAAGCACTGCTGGTTGTCGATATGCTGGTTGATTTCATTGATCCGGAGGGAGCGCTCTATATCGGATCGTCGGGGGAAGATCTTGTCCCCGCAGTAAGGGCCAAGCTTGATCAATTCCGCTCAGCAGGGCAGCCGATCATCTTTATCTGTGATCACCACCTTGAAGATGACAGCGAATTTGCTATGTTCCCCCCTCACTCGCTCAGCGGCTCAAAGGGTGCCGAGATAATTCCCGGCCTGGCCTTGGTGGCCGGGGAGAGGGTGATTTATAAAAGGCGCTATAGTGCCTTTTTTGGGACCGATCTCGATCTAACCCTCAGGGAGAAAGAGATCAGTGATATTGAACTGGTTGGCTGCGTAACCAATATATGTATCCTATACACGGCTGCCCATGCTCGTATGCTCGGTTACAATGTTACCGTACCTGTTGCTGCAGTAGCCGGCTTTGACCCTGAGGCACATCGTTTTGCCCTGCAGGAGATGGAAAAAACACTGGGGGTTACCCTGGTTTAAAGATCTGGAGGCTGCTGATGAAACAATTGGATTTTGTTAATATGGAAGATATTGCTAAAACAGAAGCGCAGGGAGATAAAAGATTTTTTTCGGCCACATTTGACGAAATTGAACGGGGTTTAACTTCCGATGTTTACTTTGTCCGCACAAGGGACCTGCTTCAATCAATGGGTCTCGCAGAGACTGAAGTAACAGCGGAAATATTTACTTCACGCCCGGGAGTGCTGGCCGGAATTGACGAAACTCTTTACCTGTTGAGAGGGCGGGATCTGGAGATCTGGTCTCTTCCTGAAGGAACTGAAATGACTGAAAAAGAAGTAGTCATGCGCATCAAAGGCTGTTATGGCGATTTTGGCATTTATGAAACTCCCCTGCTTGGTATATTGTCCAGTTCCAGCGGGTGGGCAACAGGAGCGCGGGCCTGCAAAGAAGCAGCTGGTGAATGCATGGTTATCTGTTATGGAGCCAGACATGTTCATCCCGCCGTGTCATCGGTGATGGAAAGAGCGGCGGTAATTGGAGGTGTCGATGCTTGCAGCTGCATTCTCGGAGCCATGCTGCTGGGGAAAAGCCCTGTAGGGACTGTTCCCCATGCCGCTTTTTTAATTGTTGGCGATACGGTGGAACTGGCTAAGGCTTATGATCGTTTTGTCCCCGAGGATTCTCCCCGCATTATCCTGGTTGATACTTTTAAAGATGAGTCGGAAGAAGCGCTGAGAGTGGCTGATGCGCTGGGCAAACAGCTGGAAGGGATAAGACTTGATACTCCCGGTGAAAGGGGAGGGGTTACTCCCGCCCTGGTCAAAGAGACACGAATTAGGCTCAATCAGGCCGGTTACGGACATGTTAAAATTGTTGTTTCCGGTGGACTGAATCCGGAGCGCATTGTTGCCCTGGCTGATGCCGGAGCTGATATATTTGGGGTGGGAAGTTATATTTCAGGGTCCCCTGCTATCGACATGACCATGGATCTTAAAGAAGTCCGCGGCAAGGCACTGGCTAAACGGGGACGGATACCAGGTATAATTGAAAATCAACGACTGATTAAAATGACTTGAAATGAATAGAACATTATTGATCAAGGGAGCGGCGAAGATTAATATTGGCCTGACTGTTTTGAAAAAGCGGTCCGACGGATATCATGATCTGGAATCGGTTATGCAGCAAATTTCTCTGGCTGATTCCCTTTTATTTGAATCGATAGAGGGAGAAGGATTTTATTTAAGCTGTACAGAAGCAGAATTATCCGGTCCTCACAATTTGATTTTCCGGGCTGCCGAGCTTCTCAGCAGCCGTTTTGGCAGTCATCAGGAAGGAGTAAAGATAACACTTCATAAGAATATTCCTGTTGAAGCAGGCCTCGCCGGCGGGAGCAGCGATGCAGCAGCTGCTCTGCTCGGTTTGAACTTATTCTGGGAGCTTGGTTTGACCCGTCAGGAACTTCTTTCCTGCGCTGCCGTTCTCGGGTCTGATGTGCCATTTTGTCTTCAGGGTGGAACAGTTCTGGTGCGGGGCCGGGGTGAAGTAATTGAAAAACTTCCTTCTCTTCCTTTTTACTGGGTTGTTCTGGCTTTACCTCGGCAGGCGGGAGTATCGGCGGCTGCTGCATATCGGGATTTTGACCGAAGGTGCCTGGGGAAACCGGAACTCGGCCCTTTAATTGATGCTGTGCGCAGCGGATCAAGAGAAGGTCTGCAAAAATGGATGGCCGGTGAGTTTACCAATACCCTGGAAACTGCTCTGTTGCCCGGTTTGCAGCAAGCAGGGCTTTTGAAAAAACAACTTCAGTCTTGCGGTTTAAATCCGGCCCTTTCCGGCAGTGGGCCGGCCTTGTTTATGTTTTTTGACCATTACAATTCGGCCAGTGCAGCAGCCCGGGCAGTGGAAGAAACCGGCGCCAGGTCTTACCTCTGCTGGACGGAGGCCGAAAACAGGGAGTGGATGTATGTTTAATGCAGTAGTGCTGGCCGGCAGCAGTAAACCGGAGTTGCTTGCGGAAATGCAGGGAGTGTCCAATAAAGCGTTTATTTTACTTAAAGAGGAACCGCTGCTTTCTTATGTTCTGCGAGCTCTGCAGGATGTTCCAACCCTGGATAAAATTATTGTCGTCGGACCGACTGCCGACCTGGAACTTCTACGTGACAGCGAGTGCCTGACTTTCGAAATAGTTGGTCAGCAGGAGAGCTTGCTGGCCAACCTGGCAGCGGCATTTAAAACCATGGATCCCGAAGAATTATGCCTGGTGGTGACAGCTGATATTCCCCTGCTCACGGCAGATACAGTTGAGAAATTTCTTTCTCTCTGTGTTCCTCACGAGGCAGATTTCTACTATCCCATCCTGAGCCGGGAAACCTGCATTGAGAAATACCCGGAAAATATTCGTACCTATGTTCGCTTGAAAGAGGGGCAGGTAACGGGGGGGAATGCGGTGCTGATCAAACCAGGCTGGTATCTTCAGAATCAAGATCGTCTGGAACTGTTCATTTCCTATCGCAAAAAACCGCTACAGTTATTCCGTATTTTCCCTCTGGTTCTGATCATGAAATATCTGCTCAGGATCCTATCTGTCCGTGATTTGGAAAATTACCTTTCCAACCTCCTGGGTTTTAATGTTAAAGCAGTGCTCTGCGATTGCATTGAACTAGGCATTGATGTTGACAAAATTAGCGATCTGGAACTGGTCAGAAAAATTATGCAGGATTAAATCATATATTCCGGTGGTTCTGTTGTATTTAGAACCAAACTTTTTAATGAATAACTTTGCTCAATTTTTCCCTTGTCCAATCCTCACCGTATTGATCGATGCTGCTTTTACGCAGAGCCCTTACAAGATATCCAAAATTTGATAATCTTTTGCTTCTATTGGGTATTAATTCATATTTATGTCTGCTTGCCCGTTAACAAGGCAGGGTTTACCTGTAAGTTGTCGAAACTATATTGAAAACAATACATTAGATTAGCATTTTGTGGTCCTGGGGGTGTGGTTTGAGTGAGGGTGACTGATGTACGCATCAGAAGGATGGCCCAGGAAGGTAAGATGAGGGCCATAGTATCAATTACGTTTAACGATCGGTTTGTAGTACATGATGTTCGGGTTATCGAGGGCAATAATGGATTGTTCGTTGCTATGCCCAGCAAACGAATTCCCAACGGTGAATTTCGTGATATAGCCCATCCTATTAATTCCGAAACCAGAGAGGAGATCCAGCAGTCAGTTTTAACTGCTTACACCAGGGAACTGGAAAATTCAGTTTCCGAAATATGATTTCCAACCCGCATCTTTGCCTCTTCCGTGTCATCTGCAGTATAATGTTTACACCAGGATCATAAACAACAGGAGGGACTGCCGATGGAACAGCTCAGGGCTGTCATTCTGGCTGCGGGAGAAGGCAAAAGAATGCATTCGCGGCTGCCCAAAGTGCTGCATCGGCTTTGCGGCAGACCGATGCTTGAATATGTTCTGGAAAGCGCCGCTGCTCTGACGCCGGATATTACAATCGTCGTCGGCCGCGGCGCTTCGCTCGTTCGTCAGACTTTAGGGAGCAAATGGCACTATGTTCGCCAGGAGAAATTGCTGGGAACCGGTCATGCAGTTTTGCAGGCTGTAGATCATTTCCCGGCTTCCGGAAAAGTTCTGATACTCTGCGGGGATACACCCCTACTGGAGTCCGGCTGCCTGGAGAATCTGGTCGAACAGAGTAGGGGACTGGCCGGGGTAGTTGTCACGGCGGAATTGGCTCAGCCCCATGGTTATGGAAGGATTATCAGAGGTGATGAAGGTCTGGTTGAACGCATCGTTGAAGAAAAAGATGCTTCGAAACAGGAGAAAGAAATAACTGAAGTAAACACGGGCACATACTGTTTTGACCTGGCCCTGCTCAAGAAATTTCTTCCACGGCTGAGCAGGGATAATATCCAGGGAGAATACTATCTAACTGATATTGTTGTCCTACTAAAAGATGAAGGTTATCGGGTGGGGGCCGAATTAATCGATGATTTCCGGGCAGGTCTGGGCATTAACAATCGCATCCAACTGGCAGAAGCGGAAATGATTTTGAGAACCAGAATAAACAGGCGGCTAATGTCAGGGGGAGTGACCATGCTTGATCCCTCTTCAGTTTATATTGATAGTGATGTTAAAATAGGTCAGGATACTATCGTCGGGCCTAACTGTGTAATTGAAAAAGGAACTACAATCGGTGAGGAATGCCTTATCGGTCCCGGTGTTCACCTTTCTGAAGCGGTAATTGGACATCATGTCGTTATCCAGCATGCAGTAATTAAAGCTTGTGTTGTTGACGACGAGGGACAGGTAGGTCCTTACATTTTCCTGGACGGCGCTTCGGGATAAATATGATCAATATTAATGTTGCGAAAAGGGTTGCAAGGCAGGAAATCAAAACCTGCGAAGAGAAATGAAATTGTGATAGGGGTAATCCAATATATGCGAATTGGATCGGATCCACAACATACAGCAATTAGCTAATAATAGCCGAGACTAAAAAACAGGGACAGACTACTGGCAGGAGGGTTAATGGTGGCAAACGGTGAGGAACTAAAAATTTTTTGTGGCAGTGCCAACCGGGCACTTGCCGAAGAGATTGCCGACTATGTAGGGGTTCCCCTTGGTGATTGTGAGGTCAGTCGCTTCAGTGATGGTGAAATTTCCATCAGCATCAGGGAAAGTGTTCGCGGAACCAATTCATATTTGATTCAACCGCTTTGCGGGCCGATTAATGAGAGTATCATGGAGTTGTTGATAATGATAGATGCATTGAGACGTGCTTCGGCCAAAGCGGTCAATGCAGTGATCCCTTATTATGCCTATGCCCGGCAGGATCGCAAGACCAGGGCCCGCGATCCGATTACAGCCAAGCTGCTGGCCGATTTGATTACGGCCGCCGGGACAAACCGGGTAGTGGCCATGGATCTGCATGCCGGCCAGATCCAGGGATTTTTTAATATACCCCTTGATCACCTGACTGCCTTGCCAATTCTGGCCAAATATTTTAAGAATAAGCAGATCGATAATGGAGTTGTTGTATCTCCTGACCTGGGTGGTGTGACCAGGGCTCGTGATCTCGCCAACCGCCTGATGATGCCCATCGCTATTATCGATAAAAAACGCCCCGCTCCCAATCAGGCTGAAATTATGCATATTATCGGTGATGTAAAAGGGAAAACGGCTCTTTTTATCGATGATATGATTGATACCGGTGGGACGATTACTCTTGGAGCTGAAGCCCTTATGAGAGAAGGAGCAAAAGATGTGTATGCTTGCTGTACACATCCCGTTTTTTCCGGCCCGGCCTTGAAACGACTCAGTGATTCCTGTATTACTGAGGTTGTTTATACCAATACCATTCCTGTAGATAAAGGCCAGTTGAAAGGGTTGGGAGATTGTTTCAAGGTCCTTTCAGTGGCTCCTTTGATCGGAGAGGCGATTATCCGCATCCAAAATAAAATTTCTGTCAGTGAGCTTTTTGATTAAGTTGATCTTCGCTGCTTCCTGCAGTATACTATTGCAGAAGGAGGCTGGAATGAATGGAAAGAATGGTTTTGGACGCAAAGGCTCGCCCGCCTTTAACCAAGGGGGAACGCAATAAACTGCGCAGTGAGGACAAAGTCCTTGCAGTTATATATGGCCGGGGTGACGACAGTTTGCCCCTGGCTGTGGACGGCCGTGCCTTAAGACAGGTATTGTCTTCCGGCGGTAGCAACGTGCTGGTTGATCTATCAGTAAAATCCAGAGGAAAGAAAACAAGGCAGGAAACGGTCATGTTTAAAGATATCCAGCGGGATATAATTTTTCAGGATCGAATTCTGCATGTCGATTTTATCAGGATTTCGATGACTGATAAAATCGAAATCGCGGTCCATCTTAATTTTGTTGGGGAACCGGCCGGAATATCCGATGGCGGAGTTCTCTCGCTTGTGACCCGGGAAGTTGTTGTCAGATGCCTGCCTGGTGATATCCCCGAACAGTTTGATGTTGATATTTCCGAGCTGCGCATCGGAGACAGCATCACTGCTGAGACACTGGTTCTTGAGGGGGAAATTGAATTAATCACCCCGCCGGAAACCACACTGGCCCAGGTGCTGGCACCGATGGCTGAAGAGGAACTTGAGCCTGCTGCAGAGGAAGAACTCGAAGAAGGTGAAGAGGCAGCCGGTGAAGAAGGCGCTGAAGAAGAAGCTTCTGCCGAAGAAGAGACAGAAGAAGAAAACTGATTTTTGCTTTAACGGTTTCACTCTTACGATGCCCCTTTCAAGAGGGGCATCGGCATATTTTAAGCAGTTAAGACAGCAGGAGTATAAAATATGAATCTCATTGTCGGGCTCGGTAACCCCGGTAAAAAATATGCCGGTACCAGGCACAATCTTGGTTTTCAGGTAATCGAAACTCTGTCGCACTGTTTGAACAGCAGCAGTTTTGCCCAAAAATTTCATTCTCTTTATGCTTTGGCCAGACATAAAAACACAAAGGTAGTTCTTGCTCAGCCGCTTACTTACATGAACCTCAGTGGGAAAGCGGTGGCAGAATTAGTCGCCAATTTGCATATTGATCTGCCTGATCTGATGATTGTATGTGATGATCTTGATCTTCCTCCGGGGACCATCAGGCTGCGAAAGAAGGGAGGAAGCGGCGGACACCGCGGATTGCAGTCGATTATCGATGTTCTGGGAACAACAGAATTTTGTCGACTGCGCATTGGCATAGGCAAACCTTCCGGGGAGACGGATAGCAGTGAATATGTCCTGGAGCCTCCCGAGGATTATGACAAAATATTGCTCGATGAAGCCGTAGATAGGGCCACTGAAGCAGTAGTCTGCTACATTGAGGGTGATATTGAAACAGCAATGAATATTTACAATAAGGGGTTGCCGGAAGCAGATTAATGTGATAAACTCTTTCAAAATACAGGTAATCGAAAAGCGATGCAGAAGGAAAGTAAGCCGGGAAAGCCGCCCCATTAGAGAGGCTGGACCGCAGGCTGAAAGTCCGCCGGGTAGATCCTTGACTGAAGTTCCCTTCGAAGCTTTCCGCTGAAAACCCTTTCGGGTTAAGTAGGCGTCAACGGTTCTTCCCCGTTACCGGAAGAGGGTATCGGCAATGAATGAGGAAACGCCCGTACCTGTCAAGTGGATATCAATCAATTTGGGTGGTACCGCGGAACTCAATCCGTCCCTTAAGGGCGGATTTTTTATTGATAAAGTTTGGCTGTCATTCTTATTCCTGGTTGAAAAGTTGCCAGGAGGTGGCTGAAACAGCTGTTTGGAAGCAACCGGTTTTGCATGAGCCTTTCCTTTCAGCAGCTGTTGGTAAATTTCGCCTTTAACGGGCAGAAGAAAGGAGCAAGACCGATGATAATTGTTATGAAGCAGGTTGCCAGGGACGAAGAAGTGTTAAAAGTAGAAGAAAGACTGACAGAGATGGGGTTTGCCCCCCACAGGATTCAGGGGACCGAAAGGGTGGTTATCGGGGCTGTTGGGGCCCAGAAAATTATTTTACCAACCGGCTTGGAAGTACTGCCCGGCGTTGAGAAGGTAGTCCCCATTACCGCTCCCTACAAACTGGTCAGTCGCCAGGCCAAGGATACTGACAGTATTGTCAGGGTGGGTGATGTTGAAATTGGCGGAAATGAAATTGTTTTTATGGCCGGTCCCTGTGCCGTGGAAAGCGAAGAACAGCTTCTTACCATAGCCGGTATGGTAAAAGCTTCGGGAGCCCAGATCCTCCGCGGTGGAGCGTTTAAACCGCGCTCATCTCCTTACAGCTTCCAGGGACTGGAACTGGAAGGATTAAAAATGCTTGATCTGGCACGGCAGGAAACTGGTCTCAAGATAGTAACAGAAGTATTAAATCCCCAGGAGGTGGAGTTAGTTGCCAGCTACGCTGATATTCTTCAGATTGGAGCGCGCAACATGCAGAACTTTGCTCTTCTGCGGGAAGCAGGACGCAGCGGGAAACCGATTCTGCTCAAAAGGGGATTGGCTGCCACCTTTGAAGAGTGGTTGATGGCGGCGGAATATATCCTCAACGAAAACAATTTTCAGGTAATGCTATGTGAACGCGGCATCAGAACTTTTGAGACGTCTACCCGCAATACCCTTGATATCAGTGCCATTCCCCAGGCCAAGGAATTGAGCCATTTGCCGGTGATTGTCGATCCTTGTCACGCGAGCGGCAACTGGCGCCTGGCAGCCCCTTTGTCTAAAGCGGCAATAGCTGCCGGAGCTGACGGTTTGATGATCGAGGTGCACAACAAACCGTCTGAAGCGCTCTCTGATGGTCCTCAATCGCTGACCCCGGAAAATTTTGATCGTTTGATTGAAATGGTGGCTCCGATTGCAGATGCGGTTAATCGCACCATACCGCAGGCAGAGATAAAAAACAGCAAATAATTGGGGGAATGATATCAGTGCAGAAGAATAAAAAGCTGGCTTACCTTGGCCCGGGAGGGACCTTTTCGGAAGAAGCGGCACTCTACTACAGTGCTTCATCTCAACGGAAGCTGGTGGAGTATCCAACGATAGCAGCGGTGATCAGGGCTGTTTGTGAAAAGGAGACGGACGAAGGCCTGGTGCCGCTTGAAAACAGTCTGGAAGGTGGAGTTGGGGTTACTCTTGACCAGCTGGTCAGGCAGGAAGGCCTCTATATCCGGCATGAATTGACCCGCCCGGTGAGACAGTGTTTAATGGCCAAAGAAAATTTGACCCTGGCGCAAATTAAAATTGTCTATTCCCACCCCCATGCCCTGGGTCAATGTGCTGATTATATTGATTATCATCTGCCTCATGCAGAATGTCTCCCGGTTGAGAGCACAGCGGCGGCCGCGGCACTGGCAGCCCAAAATACAGGCGCAGCGGCCATTGCTCCTGAAAGAGCGGCTGCGCTGTACAATCTTTTATTGCTGGCGGAAGACATCCAGGATAATCAGGATAACAGCACCCGCTTCGTTATTCTGGCCGGAACTGATCATCCCCCTACGGGAGAGGATAAAACATCACTTGTTTTTACCATTCCTGACGGTCCGGGCAGTTTATATAAAATCCTTGGCCACTTTGCCCGCCGGGCAATAAATTTGACCCGTATTGAGTCAAGGCCTTCAAGAAAAATTGCCGGAGACTGGCTATTTTTTATTGATTGTGAGGGGCACCGTTTGGATTCTGGGAGAAAAGAACTCTGGGAAGAAATTAAGAAGGAAGTATCCTTTTTTAAATTACTTGGTTCTTATCCGCGCAACAATTTCAATGTTCAATGAATGTTACATGATTGGGAAGCCAGGTTGCCTGTTTCCCTCTTATTCGATAAATCCTGCATGACAGTATTGGCCAGTTTCCTGATGCTTCCCCATTAACGAGCTAACTTTCTGATATTGACCGCGCAGACTTTTAGCTCGGGGATGCCGGCAACGGGATCATGAACATCGTTGGTAAGCAGGTTTGTGGCGGTTTCACGGTAATGGAAGGTCATAAATACCGTTCCCGGAGCAACTTTGTCGGTTAGTCTTACTTTTGCCTGTACCTGCCCTCGCCGGGAGGTAATTTCAATCATGTCTTCGTCCTGCAGGCCGAGAGCAATACCATCCTGTGGGCTAACCTGAACGAATTCTTCAGGGCGGTGCCTGGAAAGGCCCTTTGAGCGGCGGCTCATTGTTCCCGTATGATAGTGGAAAAGATGTCTGCCGGTAGTCAGGATAAAGGGATAAGTTTCATCTGGCTCTTCAGCCGGTTTTTTGTATTCGACAGCACTGAACAAGCCTTTACCGCGTGCAAAAATATCTTTGTGCAGATAGCAGGTCCCTTCATGCTCGGGGCTGGGGCAGGGCCACTGCAGGCTATTTGATTGCAGGCGTTTGTAACTTAACCCTCCATAGCTCGGTGTAACAGCAGCAATTTCGGCAAAAACTTCTTCAGCACTTTTATAATTCCAGGGGAAACCCAACTTTTTCCCAAGTTCGGTGATTATTTGCCAATCAGGGCGTGCTTCGCCGGGAGCCTTAACTGCGGGGTAACTCAGTTGTACCCTGCGTTCAGTGTTGGTGTATGTGCCATATCTTTCTGCATAAGCGGCAGCCGGCAGGATCACATCTGCATAAGCTGATGTTTCGTTCATAAAGATATCCTGGGCAACAAGAAAATCAAGTTTTTCAAGTGCTTTGATTACATGCGAAGAGTTAGGATCACTGAGGATGGGATTTTCGCCCATGATGTACATCCCTTTTATAGATCCATCGAGTACTGCCTGGAACATGTCTGTAGCCTGCAAGCCTGGTTTATTGCTTAATTTGACCTGCCAGGTTGTTGATAGCTGATCCATTACTTTTTTATCGCCGACTTGCTGATAGGCGGTATACACATTGGGAAGAGCACCCATATCACAAGCACCCTGCACGTTATTTTGACCGCGAAGTGGGTTTACGCCGGTAGATGGACGTCCGATATTACCGGTGAGCATGGCCAGGTTGGCCAGAGAAAGAACATTGTCTGTGCCGGTAGTGTGCTGGGTTATACCCATGGTGTAAAGAATACTGGCTTTTCCTTCCCGGGCATAGATTTTTGCAGCTTCGATTAAATCTTCCACCTTCACCCCTGTTATCTTTGCGACATATTCAGGTGAATACTTTTCAACCGTTTGTTTAAATTTCTCATAGTTTTCCGTTCTGTCAGAGATAAAACTGCTGTCCATGAGGCCATTGCTGATGATGACGTTAGCAAGCCCGTTAATCAAAGCAACATCAGTGCCCGGTCTCAGGGGTAAGTGGACGGTAGCAATCTTAACGAGATCTATATTCCTCGGATCGGCAACAATCAGGGCTGCACCGTTGGCAACCGCCTGACGGATCCTGTAACTGATCACCGGATGGGTTTCTGTAGTATTGGAGCCAATTACAAGAATTGTGTCACAGCCTGTAATTTCTTCAATACTGTTTGTCATCGCTCCACTTCCAAATGCTCTGGCCAGACCGGCCACAGTTGGAGAGTGTCAAAGCCGTGCACAGTGATCGATATTATTGGTCCCGATTGAGCGCATCATCTTTTGTATCAGGTAGTTGTCTTCATTGCTCGCTTTTGCCGAGCTCAAAGCAGCAATAGCATCTGCGCTGTAATTTTCTTTTATTGTGCTCAGTTTCTCTGCAACGAAATCAAGAGCCTCGTCCCATTCAACCTCGACAAAAACGCCCTCTTTTTTTAGCAATGGCTTAGTCAGTCTATCTTCACTCTGAATATAGTCCCAGCCAAAGCGCCCCTTGGTGCAAAGATGCCCGCGATTGACCGGGCTGTCGGGATCAGGGGAAGCGTCGATTATTTTACCATTTTTGACATGTAGATATACTGAACATCCTGTTCCACAATAGGGGCAGATTGTTTTTATCTTTTCAATTTCCCAGGGACGGCCTTGCCCCAGGCCGGCTTTAGGAATTAATGCACCCACCGGACAGCTATCCACACACATCCCGCAGAATACACAGGACGAGTTCTCGATTGGATCTCTATAAGGGGGCGCTACAATTGTATCAAAACCCCTGTTTATAAAATCAATAGCTCCTGCTCCGACAATTTCCTGGCATTTGCCTACGCAGATGCCACATAAGATACACTTATTCATATCGCGAATAAAAAATGGGTTGGTATCATCCGGGGCCAACTTTTTGACCTCACCAACAAACTCGCTTTCAGAAATTCCGTAGCGGTAGCAGTAATCCTGCAGTTTGCAGTTACCCGTCCGTTCACAGGTGATGCATTCCAGCGGATGGTTGGCAATCATTAAACTTAGAACATTTTTACGGGCACTGACCACTCTTTCCGACTCAGTATAGACTACCATCCCTTCTATGACCGGAGTAACACAGGACGCCACTAAATTTTTTGCCTTTTCTACTTCTACGACACATATCCGGCAGGCTCCGTTTGGTGGAAGTTCAGGATCATAACACAAAGTGGGGATGTCAATACCCTGCTGTCTTGCTGCTTCCAGGATTGTTGTTCCTGCTGGGACTGAAATTTTCTGACCATTAATAGTTAAATTTACCTTTGACATATAAGATCCCTCATCAAAATTTTGAATATCTAACTTAATCGATAATATCATATATTTTTTTTAATTTAAAGCTGTGTTACGTTATTCTTTAGTCTCTGTTCATCCCCGAACTGCCCGTAAAGTTAAAAACAAAAAGGCCTGATCACCCTATCTTAATAACAGTAAGTAATGGTTGCCTGATAGTTATGGTAGACATGGATCGTGAATCGGGCAGGCCTGTTGACGTCTTAACCCGGGCCGGTTATAATTTTAACTGTTATTATGGGGGGATTGTGAAAGTCCTCCCCTTTTGTGTTGTACCGAACAGGTTTTTTGAGAAAGGAGCATTTACTATGCCTGAGAGGCTTCTTAATTTATGGACAGAAGATCAGGCTTTTAAAAAGATCATCAGCGGTATACATGATTCACCGGCTTACCGGGCCTCGGTAACCGGCCTGGATGGCAGTGCCAGATCATTCTTTGCTGCCGTCCTGTCCAGGCATGCCGGCCGGCCGGTTCTGGTTGTCGCTGGTGATACCGGCCGGGCTGAAAGCATTTTTGCCGATCTCTCTACATATTTCCCCGGTGAAGTAAAAATGCTTCCACCGCGGGAGCTCTTTGTCAGTACGGAAATATTATCACGCAGTGAAGAATACCCGTGGATGAGATTGCGCTTTATGGAATGGCTGAACAGCGGAGGCTGTGGTATCTATGTTACGACTGCCGCTGCCCTGCTTTCAAAAGTACTGCCGCCGGCAATGTGGGAAGGTTTGATTATCAGGTTGCACCAGGGCAAAACTGTCGATCGTCAGGTTTTAATCAACAGGCTTGTGGAAACCGGTTATCAAAGAAGCGCTTTAACGGAAACTGCCGGTCAGTTCAGTGCCCGCGGAGATATAATTGATATTTACCCACCGGCCGGTAACTCCCCGTACCGGGTAGATCTTTTTGATAATGTGATTGAGTCAATTAAATATTTTGATCCTTCTACCCAGCGTTCAACGGAGATGACTGATGAAGCCGTGATCCTGCCGGCCAGGGAGCTGCCTCTGCCGGCGAAGGTTTATGCCAGGGGACGGCAGTTGATACTCAAGAAACTTGAAAGCGCTGTTGCCAGGTTGACCCGGCGAGGTGAAGAAAAGGCAGCGGTTGTTTTAAAAGAGCAGATTAACCGTCACCTGGAAAGGTTGTCCCAGCCCGACGGCCTCGACATGCTGAGTTCTTACTTTTCATTCTTTTACGGTGACGGCGCTTCATTGCTTGATTACCTGTCTTCGGATCACCTGGTGGTTGTCGAAGAACCGGCTACCCTGATCGAAAAAGGGAACAATCTGCGGCATGAACTGGCCGTTTACCTGAGCAATGTTTTGCTCAATGCCGAGTTAATAGTTAATAATCACCAGCAGCTCTGGGATGAAGAAGAACTGTTTCAGCGAACTCGCTGCCCCCTGCTCTTTTGTTCTCTTTTCCCCGGAGATAACATTGCGGGTGGTGATTTGCCGGCATATCATTTTGATGCTAAAAGTGCCCCTTCGTATCACGGGCAGCGGGATCTTTTCAGGAACGATTACAAAAGATGGCTGGAAAATGGCTACAGCGTTTATCTGATCGCCGGGACTGAGAAACGTGGTCGGGGGTTGAGAGAATTTTTGGCTGATCCCGAAGAGCCGGGGTCGCAGCATAAAGAAAATTTACCGCTTATTGATCCGGAACAGGTAACGGTTCTCACCGGCACCCTGGAGGAAGGATTTGTTGTGCCTTCTTTGAAACTGGCGGTTATAGACGAACAAAACCTGTTGCCAAAACGGAAGAAGAAAAAAAGAGCTGTCTCCAAAAGCGGTATTCGGCTCAGTGATTATCGTGAACTGAAGCCGGGTGATTATGTGGTCCACGAACAGCATGGTATCGGCAGGTATCAGGGGACCAGCACTCTTGAAATTGGAGGGACAATGCGTGATTACCTCATGCTGCGCTACAGGGGTGCTGATCGCCTTTATATACCAATCGATCAGGTAGAGTTGATTCAGAAATATTCGGGGGGAGAGGGGCCTCCTCCCCGCCTGCACAGCCTGGGAGGAGGAGAATGGCAGCGCATTAAGAGCAGGGTCAACCGCTCAATAGAGGAACTGGCCCGGGAGCTTTTATCTATTTACGCTGCCAGGCAGGCTGTGGAAGGTTATGCCTTTGGTCCCGATCATTCCTGGCAGGAAGAATTCGAAGCAAATTTCCCTTACGAAGAAACGCCGGATCAGCAGCGCGCTATTGTTGATGTGAAAACCGATCTGGAAAAGGAACAACCTATGGACAGGTTGATCTGCGGTGATGTTGGTTACGGGAAAACTGAGGTAGCCATGCGAGCTGCTTTCAAAGTAGTCATAGAAGGAAAACAGGTTGCTGTGCTTGTCCCCACTACGGTTTTGGCTATGCAGCATTACAATACTTTCCGGGAACGCTTTGCAGGATTTCCCGTAAAAATTGCCTGCCTGAGCAGGTTCGTAGCGAAGAGCAAGCAAAAAGAAATAATTGAAGATCTCTCGACCGGCAAGATCGACATTGTAATTGGGACCCATCGTCTTTTGTCTGCGGACATCTCTTTTAACGATCTGGGGCTTTTTGTCGCAGACGAAGAACAGCGTTTTGGAGTGCTCCAGAAAGAAAAAATGAAAAAAATGCGCCTGGAAATAGATGCACTGACTCTTACTGCCACACCTATTCCGAGGACTCTTCATCTATCTCTGGCCGGGGCCAGGGATCTGAGCATTATCGAAACCCCGCCGGAAAACCGTTTCCCTATCCAAACTTATGTCCTGGAGTACTCTGAAGAATTACTGCGTGAAGCAGTTCAGCGCGAAATCAGCCGGGGCGGGCAGGTTTTCATTGTCTACAACAGGATTGATCGGATTAGCAGGTTTGCGGAACGGATTCAGAAAATTTTTCCGAAAGCATCTGTTGCTGTTGGACACGGTCGGATGCCGGAAGCGAATCTTGAACGAGTTATGACCGATTTTCAGGCCGGCCTTCACCAGATCTTGATCAGCACAACGATCATAGAATCAGGTCTCGACATTCCCAATGTTAATACATTAATCATCTGTGATGCAGATAAATTCGGCCTGGCTCAACTTTATCAGATCAGGGGACGGGTGGGACGTTCCGATCGCCTGGCTTATGCTTACCTTACTTATCGAAGAGACAAGGTGGTATCTGAAGATGCACGCAAGAGGTTAAAGGCGATTAAGGAATTTACCGAGCTGGGTTCAGGGTTTAAAATAGCGCTGCGGGATCTGGAGATTCGAGGCGCGGGTAATATTCTCGGTGCCGAACAACATGGTTTTATTGCTGCTGTGGGTTATGATCTATATGTCAAGCTGCTCGATCAGGCCGTTGCCGTGCTGAAAAATGAAAAAGGCGCACCAAAAGTTGACACCAGACTTGATCTACCTGTAGATGCCTATATCCCTTCCGCCTATGTTGGAGCGCAGGCCCAAAAGGTTGATTTCTACCGTCGCATTTACGGAAGCGATTCGCTGCAAGAACTGCTGGAACTGGGTGAAGAACTGATCGATCGGTTCGGGACGCCCCCCGAACCGGTCAATAATTTATTAAAGATTGGAGAGCTGCGTATTCTGGCGGCCCGGCTTAAAGTTACTTCTGTCCAGCAGAAAAAAACAATTCAGATCCGCTTCACTCCAGAGGCATCTGTGGATGAAAACTGTTTTGGACGAGCCAACACGGTTGACCGACAGAGTCTCATCAAAGAGAGGGAAGAACCTTTTTCAATCAGGATAAAACCTGACGGGTTGCAGGGATCTGTTATCGACGGTTTGCTTGCCCTGTTCAGAGAATTGATCATTATGCAAGAAGGACAGAAGGAACAGACTGCTGACAGCGGGGTTTCCAACCTGTTATAATACAGGTCAGAATAACTTTAAGAAGGTAATTTATTTTGGGCACCAGCAATTCATCGTTTGTCAGAGGAGCAGCCATTCTGGCCGTAACCGGTATCGCCGCGCGGATTGTAGGAGCCGTCTTCAGGATAATTCTGGCTGCAATCCTGGGTGATGAAGGAATCGGCCTTTACCAGTATGCTTATCCCATTTATTCAACCCTGCTGGTGATATCCACTGCAGGAATTCCCGTTGCCCTTTCCAAAATAATGGCCGAGAAAATAGCCATGCGCGAATACAGCGAAGCGATGAGAGCATTTCGCATTGCTTTTGTCATTCTTATGCTAAGCGGCCTTGCTATCTTTTTTGTCCTTCTGCTGGGGGCTGATTTTATTGCCGCTACGGTGATTAGGGATATGAAAGCGGTTTATCCCCTGATGGCAATTTCACCGGCTATTTTTTTTGTGACAATTATGGCCTCGCTGCGCGGGTTTTTCCAGGGGCAACAGAATATGCTACCCACTGCTCTTTCTCAGTTTATAGAACAGCTGGTCAGGGTCGGATTTGCTTTAGGCCTGGTTTTATTGTACCTGCCGGTAGGCATTGAATATGCCGCCGCCGGTGCAACTTCTGGAGCGGCGGCCGGCGGGTTGGCCGGCCTTTTATTCCTGGGGTTCCTTTATTGGAGAAACCGTCGTTCCTTATGGCAGGAAAAGAAAAGCCAAAGCAGTAATCCCGAATCCGTAAGCCGGATAATCAACCGTATCCTGAGCCTGGCGGTGCCGGTAACCATCGGTGGGCTGGTCATTCCTCTTATATCGCTGATCGACCTGGCGGTAGTTCCACGGCAGTTGCAGGCGGCCGGCTTCGATATTGCAAGCGCACGCGCTTTGTATGGACAGCTTACTGGCATGGCCGGTTCTGTTGTTTATTTCCCCAATGTAGTGGCCTTAGCCCTCAGCATGAGTCTTGTACCGGCCATTTCTGAAGCTTATACTCTGAAGAATGACGTCCTTATTCGCAGCCGATCGGCCGTTGCTGTGAAATTAACAGCCCTGTTTTCCATTCCCTCGGCTGTCGGTTTGTTCGTTCTGGCCGAACCGATCACCGTTCTCCTGTTTAATAATGCCGAAGCTGGTTATCCCCTTGCCTGGATGTCCTGGTCAGTGATCCCTCTGTGTATCTATGTTTCGACAACCGGTTTAATCCAGGGCCTTGGCAAAGCAATTGTCCCTGCTCTCAATATGTTATACGGGGGGATTGTTAAAACAATCCTGGCCTGGCACCTAACGGCTATTCCTTCTCTTAATGTGGGCGGTTCTGCCCTGGCGTCTGTAATCGGCCTTGCAGTAGCGGCAGCATTGAACCTTTATTATGTCCGCCGTTTCACAGGATGGCGGGGAAAAGTGTGGGAATTGCTTGTTCTGCCGGGCATAGCCAGCGCAGCTATGGCGCTGACTGCGCACCTTATTTATACTGCTATAGCTGGTTTTACGGGGGATTTTTTATCCGGCGGCCTGCTTAACCTGTTTGCCACCCTGACAGCAATTGCCCTGGGGATCATTGTATACTTTGCAGTCCTCCTTTTATCCGGTGGTTTTACCGGGGAAGAACTGCAGATGCTACCATTCATTGGCAGAAAACTTGCTTTAATGGCAATACGCTTCAGGAAAAAGTCTGGCTAGAATTAATAAGCCCCGGGCAGCTTTCTGCTTCGGCATTATTTTAAGCTTTAACAAATTAGCAATTGTGGTTTTCGGGGAGGTAATTGAATGGATAGAATAATTATCATAGGTCTGGGGCCGGGGTCTCCACGGGATGTAACCAGGGAGGCGCTGTCATGGCTAAAAAAAGACTACTTCGTTTATTATCGTACGCTCAGGCATCCTGCTGCCAGGCGCTATGCGGTGCTTGGTAAAAAAGGACAGTCTTTTGATTATCTCTACGAAAATGAAAAAGATTTTTCTCACGTTTACAGAAAGATAACTTTTAAATTGATCAAGGCTGCCAGACGACATGGGAATATATGTTATGCTGTCCCCGGACATCCTGATGTGGGAGAAATAGTTGTTGAAAAACTACGGAAAATTTGCCCGCGTCTGGGCATCGGTCTGCAGTTCGTATCCGGAATAAGTTTTGTCGAGCCCCTTTTAAACACTCTTCAGATCGATCTCCTGGAGGGTTTCAACATCTATGATGCCCTGGCGCTCGATTCTTTAAAAGAACCATCGCCCAATCATCTTATCCTGGCCCAGGTATACAATAATTTCATCGCTTCGCAGGTAAAATTGAAATTGATGGGAATATACCCGGAAAATTATCCGGTAACAGTGATCAGGGCGGCGGGCACGCCTTTTGAAAAAAGTTGGACAGGATCGCTTTATGATCTTGATCGACAGCCTCTTTTTGATAATTATTCAACAATATATTTGCCGCCGTCCGGCAAAAAGATGATCGGTGATTTACTTGGTGTTATGACCAGACTGCGCGCCCCGGATGGTTGTCCCTGGGATAGAGAGCAGACCCACATCAGTTTGCGTCAATACCTGATCGAGGAAGCCTATGAAGTAGTTTCCGCTATTGAAAAAGGGGATGATCAATCATTTAAAGAAGAACTGGGTGATTTGCTCTTACAGGTTGTTTTTCACAGTGAAATTGCCAGGGAAGAAAAGCGGTTCGATATCTTTGATGTAATTGAAGGAATTACCAAAAAATTAGTCCGCCGTCACCCCCATGTTTTTGGCCGTGAGAAAGCGGATAATCCAGCCCAGGTTAAAGTCATATGGGAGAAAATCAAATCGAAAGAGCGACACGAAGATAAAACCAGTCCAGCTCTTTCAGTTGATTACGGCCTTCCAGCCTTACTGAAAGCATATAAACTGCAGAAAAAGGCTGCCCAGTTCGGCTTCGATTGGCCTGCCCTTGACGGCCCTCTGCATAAAGTCGAAGAAGAACTTTCCGAGCTTCAGGAAGCCTGTAGGAATGAAGACGGTGCTGCGATTGAAGAAGAAATTGGCGATTATCTCTTTTCAATAGTTAACGTTGCCCGTTTTCTGAAGGTGAACCCTGAAATGGCTCTCGGTAAGACCATAAAAAAATTTATGAAACGCTTTCAATACATCACTGAACAGGCAGAAAAAAGGAACCGTCCGCTGAAGGAGTTTACCTTGAAAGAAATGGATGAATGGTGGGAAGAGGCTAAAAAAATAAGGAAAATCGGCAAATAAAGAAGGGATCCATTATATAAGAGCGAATAATGATAAACTAATCAGGTATTCCATTTTGCATGAGGAGGGCTTTAAACGGTGAACAAATCTGAACTGGTTGATCTTGTTGCAGAGAAAGCGGGAATGTCTAAAAAGGACAGTGAAAAAGCGGTTAAAGCGGTACTAGAAAGCATAACTGACGGTTTGGTTGGCGGGGATAAAGTGCAGCTGGTAGGTTTTGGAACTTTCGAGGTCCGCAATCGTAAAGCAAGAGAAGGACGCAACCCGGCTACGGGAGAAAAAATTAAGATCAAAGCCTTGAAGGTTCCTGCTTTTAAACCGGGTAAAGCACTAAAGGAAAAAGTAAAATAACCTAACAGTTTATTTTAGATATGAAAATCATTACTGTCTTTAATCCTCCACTGGGGGATTTTTCTTTTAATGTATCATACCTTTCTTAAAATGGCAAAATAAGTTATTATTCTGTAAGAGCAGGAAATTGGTTTTCCCTGTCGAAGTGCATTAAAAATTAACGGTTGTAAGACGGTGTGAACACTATGAAAGCTAAAAACAGGACGGGGGGAAAAGAGGTATCAGATTTTCCCCGGCAGTACAGGGAAACCAATTATGGCTCTTACCGTTTGGTGAGTGCTGTTGGTATTTTAGTGATCGTTGCCCTGCTGCTGATGATCGGTGCCCAGTATGTCAAGCAATGCCTGGTAAAAGATGAACTGGCCGAATATGAATCACGTATTGATAAACTTGAAATCCGCAGGGATACGCTGGAAGAAGAGATTGAAAGGCTTCAGGATCCCGGGTATCTAGAAGTGATGGCTCGAGACAGGCTTGGGTTGGTAAAGCCCGGAGAGGTTATATTTCAACTGGAGGATTGACAATAGCACTATAATCGTTATAATATCTTTAGTTATGATTTAAAAATAACGCAAGGAGGAGTTTTTCATCAAGAAGGAAATAAAGGTTGGCAGTATTCTGGAGGGAGTGATTACCGGGATAACAAAATTTGGAGCCTTTGTGGAGCTGCCTGGTGGAACAACAGGCCTTGTCCATATATCCGAAATAGCGGACGAGTACGTAAAAGACATCAATGATTTTTTCAAGAAAGCGGACAAGGTGAAAGTTAAGGTTCTCTCGGTAGAAAGCAATGGGAAAGTAGGTCTTTCAATCAGACAAGCTGTGGAAGGATACACGCCGAATAAAAAGAACAACCGGAATAAACCCGATACGGTAAAAAAGGCCTCATTTGAAGACAAAATGAGCCGTTTTCTCAAGGAAAGCGATGAACGCCTGCTTGATCTGAAACGCAATACAGAATCGAAAAGAGGCGGCCGTGGTTCTTTCAGGGAAGCTTTTTAGATAGGATAACGTGAGTTCAGTGTTTAATCAAAAGGCACTCTGGATCAGGGTGTTTTTTTATCTTTCTAATATGACTCTTCACCTATCGACAGACAGGTAGTGAGTGCTCTTGAATCAACTGGGAAAAGTTAAGAGCTTTATCAAAGAACATAGATTATTAGCCGGTGGGGAAACAGTAGTTGTTGCTGTATCGGGGGGGCCGGATTCGCTTTGCCTGCTTCATATGCTCGGCAGAGCCCTTCCTGAATTAAAACTCAATATTGTTGTTGCCCACCTTAACCACTGCCTCAGGCCCGAGGCGGGCGAAGAAGCTTCATTCGTTGAAAAAATTGCCGTCGACTGGTCTCTGCCTTTCGAAATGAAAGCAATTAATATTCGTGCACTAAAAAGTGAGCGCCGGATTTCGGAAGAAGAAGCGGGACGCCTGGCCAGGTACAATTTATTCCGCGAGGTAGCGGCAAAATACCATGCAACTGCTGTAGTTCTTGGCCATCACCTTGATGACCAGGCCGAAACTGTGTTGTTGAATATAATCAGGGGTACCGGGGTTGACGGTTTAGCCGGAATTCTGCCCTGCCGCTATGAGGATGGGCTAAAGTTCCTGAGGCCCCTTCTTTGCCTTACCAGGAAGGAAATTGAAGCATATTGTACCACTAAAGGTCTTCAGCCTTGCACCGACAGTAGTAATCTGGAGACCAATTATACCCGCAATAAACTGCGCCTTGAACTGATACCAAGACTGGAAAGTGAATTCAACCCCCGCATACGTGAATCTCTTTCAGGCCTGGCCTCGCTTGCTTTAAAAGATCGATTGTTTATGGAAAATATGACCGAAAGGTACAGCCTCAGGTTGATGATGGGTGGAGGAAATAAAACGGTTGTTGAGAGAGCCGCTTTGATGACTTTGCCGGAAGCTTTGCGCGGTCGTGTATTAAGGAGGATTTTGGAAAAAAGCGGTTTGACAGAAGCTCCGGGCAGAGAGCACACTGAAGCACTGCTTGGTACATTAAAGGAAGGCAGGAGAGGTTGGATCTATACCCTTCCGGGAGCGGTCCATATTTATGATGACGGCCGTTTCCTCCGGTTTTTTAAAAAAGTCGAACCGCAGCAATTATCATCGGTCCGGATTCAGCTTATTCTTCCCGGGCGTACAGTGATACCGGGAAAGGGTTCTGTAACAGCTCGCATTGTTAAGCCGGATCAGCTTACCTGGCCGCCTCCATCCTGCTTGGCCTATCTTGATTATGATAAGATTGTCCATAAAAAGCTGGCCATTCGATTCCGCTGGACGGGGGCGCGGTTTCATCCTCAAGGTGCTTCCGGCAGCAGAAAGCTGAAGAAATTTTTTATTGATCAGAAAATACCGGCTCCGGAAAGAGCTTCAGTACCGCTCCTGACGGCTGGAGGCGAAATAATCTGGATAGTTGGAAAGAGGATTGCCCATCCATATCGGGTCACGGGAGAAACAGAGCGGGTTTTATTCCTGGAATACAGGGTTTTTAAAAAACGGCGGTTTTAAAAGGTGAAAAGAAGACATTCTGGTGGAACAGATCGGTTTTATGGATCCTGGATTCGGAAGCTGTTTCTGCTGCACGACTCGGGACTGACCCGGGTAAAAAAACGGGAAAGGTGGCAATCAGATGGTAGAAGAGAGGTTGGAAGTAATGCTTAGTGCAGAAGAAATTGGGAAGAGAGTCCGGGAAATGGCCTCCAAAATTTCAGCTGATTATAAAGGTCGAAAACCTCTCCTGATCGGGGTATTAAAAGGAGCGGTGATCTTTTTGAGCGATCTGATCCGTAGCCTTGATATACCGGTGGAAATTGATTTCATGGCTGTCTCAAGCTATGGTGCCGATACGGCTTCCTCAGGTGTAGTACGCATACAAAAGGACCTTGATCGGAGTATCAAGGATAAGGATGTTTTGATCATTGAGGATATTGTCGATACCGGTCTTACACTCAGCTATCTCAAGGAAAATTTAAGCAGCCGTCAGCCAAAAACATTGAAAGTGGCAACTCTTCTTGATAAACCGGAACGCCGTGAAGTAGTTTTTGATCCCGATTATTGCGGATTTACCATCCCCGATCGTTTTGTCATCGGGTATGGATTGGATTACAATGAGGATTATCGTCAGCTAGCCGATCTGTGTATCTTGAAAGCCTGATCAAGAATAAATGAGCCTGATATTATTTATTTGGCAGGATCATGTTTTAATTGCTTATGGCCAGCCGGTATGTTAAAATCAAGGCTAGGCTTTGCGAGCTTTGTACGGAGAGGAGGTTACGTATTGAGCCCTTTTTTGAGACAAATTACATTCTACCTTGTCATAGCCCTGGTAGTAATTGTATTACTTTCTACGTTCAATACCGGTACTGCACCGGAAGAAATAAGTTATGATCTATTTGTCCGCAATTTGGAAAGCGGTCAAGTGGAAAAGGTTGATATGTATGGCAATGAAGTTGAAGCGATTCTTACTGATGGGACTGTTGTTACCACCTATCGCCCCGATGACCACAACCTGACCGAACTGCTGCTGGGAAATGAAGTGGTTTATGATACCAATCCGGCACGCGGTCCAAGCTGGTGGCAGAGCGCTCTGACCTATCTGATCCCCTTTCTGCTGTTAATAGGTATTTTCTTTTTCTTTATGCAGCAGACTCAGGGCGGTGGTAACAAGGTAATGAATTTTGGCAAGAGCAAAGCCCGCCTGCAGGAAGGGGAGAAAAAGAAGGCTACTTTTAAAGATGTAGCCGGTGCTGACGAAGAAAGGGCGGAGCTTTCCGAAGTGGTTGATTTTTTGAAAGATCCGCGTAAATATATCGAAATTGGTGCCCGTATCCCCAAAGGAATTCTGCTTGTTGGGCCACCGGGAACTGGTAAAACACTGCTGGCCCGTGCTGTTGCCGGCGAAGCCGGCGTTCCCTTTTTCAGTATCAGTGGATCTGATTTCGTTGAAATGTTCGTTGGAGTGGGAGCCTCACGCGTCAGGGATATGTTCGAAAATGCCAAGAAAAACTCACCCTGCATTGTATTCATTGATGAAATTGATGCTGTGGGGCGGCAGCGCGGCGCCGGTCTGGGCGGCGGGCACGACGAACGGGAACAAACTCTGAACCAGCTCCTGGTCGAAATGGACGGTTTTGATGTCAATGAAGGTATTATTATCATTGCCGCTACCAACAGGCCTGACATTCTTGATCCGGCCCTTCTTCGCCCCGGTCGATTCGACCGTCAAATTACGGTTGGACTGCCGGATGTTAAGGGACGGGAAGAGATATTGAGGGTGCATTCAAAGAATAAACCGCTCGCCGAGGGAGTGGATTTAAAAATAGTCGCCCGCGGCACACCCGGTTTTACCGGTGCAGATCTGGAAAATGTTGTTAATGAGGCGGCCCTCCTGACGGCACGTATTTCCGAAAAACAGATAAGTATGACAGAAATGGAAGAAGCTGTGGAGAGAGTGGTAGCCGGAACACAGAAAAAAAGCCGGGTTATCAGCGCTTTTGAGAAAAAGATAGTTGGCTATCACGAGGCGGGACATGCCCTGGTCGGTTATCTTCTGCCTCATACTGACCCGGTGCACAAAGTATCGATTATCCCGCGCGGTCGGGCCGGTGGTTACACGCTGATGTTTCCAGAAGAAGATAGATACTATATGACCCGATCCGAATTGCTGGATCGGGTAAGCACCCTCCTCGGCGGAAGGGTAGCCGAGAAACTGGTGCTTAATGACATCAGCACCGGTGCTCAGAATGACCTGGAGAGGGCTACTCAAATAGTTAGGCAGATGATCATGGAATACGGCATGAGTGATGCCCTCGGTCCGATTACCCTGGGCAAGAAGCACGATCAGATTTTCCTGGGCCGAGATCTGGCACGGGATCGTGATTACAGTGAAGAAATTGCCAAGGCAATCGATCAAGAAGTCAGGAAAACCATGGATAATTGTTACCAGATTGCCGAGGATATCCTGGAAAAAGAACGGGATAAGCTGGAGAAGATAGCCGTGGCCTTAATGGAAAAAGAGACTCTTGATGCCGAGGAAATAAAAGCCCTAGTTGAGGGGAAAGAATTGCCGGCAGAGGAAGAGCAAGAGGATCAGGAAGAGTGGAAGCTTAACGAGTCGCAAAAAGAGGAAGATATTTCTGACAGTGATGATGACGAAGTGGAAGCGACGAGGCCTGATATTCAAGAGAATACCAGGACCAAGCAGACTTCATCAATCGGTGAGAGGGTTTCTTCCGATGTGCCAAAAACAGAAATATTAAAGAAAAATAAAGAGAATCGGGCTTCTTTCCAACAGCAGCCCGGTGATCAGAAAGAAAAACCGGAGGAAGAATTGTAGGGAGCCCTTTAAGGCTCCTTTTTATTATCAGGAAAAGGTGTTGAAAGATCGAATCATGACCGGCGGCTTAACGGATATAGAGGGCATTAAAGTAGGAGTGGTTTCCAACAACGAAGCGGCTACCGGGTTAACCGTTGTTCTCGTTGAAGAAGGAGCGAGGGCGGCAGTGGAAGTACGGGGGTCAGCTCCGGGAACCAGGGAAACTGACTTGCTCGTGCCGGGACGACTCGTTCAATCTGTTCAGGCGATTATGCTGTCCGGAGGGAGTGCCTTTGGGCTTGATGCCGCTTCAGGTGTGGTCAGGTATCTGGAGGAACATGAAAAAGGATTTCCGGTCGGCGGCATTCGCGTCCCCATTGTACCGGCAGCCGTAATTTTTGACCTTTTCCTTGGCGACAGCACCGTGCGTCCGGATACCGAAATGGGCTACCAGGCCTGTGTTGTTGCAACAGCTGGTCCCGTTCCGGAAGGTTCGGTCGGTGTCGGAACCGGTGCCACTGTAGCCAAATACTACGGTATGCCTGGTGCAGTAAAGTCCGGCCAGGGTTCGGCTGCAGTCTGCAGCGGTCCTCTCATCGTTGCTGCCCTGGTAGTAGTCAATGCATTCGGGGATATATATGATCGAAACGGGCATTTGCTGGCTGGTCCTCGAAACCCGGAAAGCGGTTCAATGGAAAATACAGCAGAACTTTTAAAAAAAGCTGGCGCTGTTGGAAGTGGAGACAATACAACTCTCGCTGTTGTAGCAACCAATGCTTCCCTGGATGGACCCGCCCTGACCAAAGTCTGCCAGCTTGCCCATGATGGGTTTGCCCGATCGATCTGGCCGGTTCATACCATGTGGGATGGTGATACCGTATTTGCCATTTCAGAAGGTAATCTTTCCGCTGATGTCAGTCTGGTGGGCATAATGGCTGCAGAAGCAGTAAGTATAGCCATAGAAAGGGCTGTTCAAAAGGCATCTTCTCTCCTGGGCATACCGGCGCTCTGTGACCTGGCAGAATAACTTTCCAGGAAGCCGGATATTCCTGATTTGTCGTTGTAAAGAGTTGCCATGATCGATTTCCCCTCAATTTAACCAATTAAGTGCAATATATAAACGGAATGGAGCAGGAATTAAAGCCGTTTTGTTGAATAAAAGTTATTATCTGTGGGGAATGTAGAATGAGAGTATAAGTATAAACATTAAGGAGGTTTTTTGTATGCCATTGGATCCGACAAAACATGCTGATTGGGAAATAGCTGAGGCCGCAGAATCAAATATGAAAAATGTATATCAGTTAGCTGAGGAACTGGGCCTCGACAAAGAGGAACTGCTTCCTCACGGTCACTACGTGGCCAAGGTTGATTACAAAAAAGTACTGGAGAGATTAAAGGATCAACCTGACGGAAAGTATATTGACGTAACGGCGATTACTCCAACTCCGCTTGGAGAAGGAAAATCAACATCGACTATGGGGTTGACTCAGGGCCTGGGCAAACGTGGGAAAAAAGTTATGGCGGCCATCCGCCAGCCTTCCGGTGGTCCAACCATGAATGTAAAAGGTTCAGCTGCCGGTGGAGGACTCTCACAGTGTATTCCCCTTACACCATTCTCACTCGGTTTGACCGGCGACATAAATGCGATCATGAATGCCCACAACCTGGCTATGGTTGCTGTGACCTCGCGGTTGCAGCATGAATTTAACTCTACTGATGCTTTCCTGGAAAGAAACAATGTAAAAAGGTTAAATATCGATCCACGCAATGTGGAAATGAAATGGATTATCGATTTTTGTGCTCAGGCACTCCGTAATATTATTATAGGACTGGGCGGTAGAAAAGACGGTTTAATGATGAGCTCAGGCTTTGCCATTGCTGTTTCCTCAGAGGTGATGGCCATTCTGGCTGTAGCAAAGGACTTAAAAGATATGCGGGAGAGAATGGGCAGGATTGTTGTTGCCTATGACAAGCGAGGCAAGCCGGTCACTACCGAGGATCTGGATGTTGCCGGTGCGATGACTGCCTGGATGGTTGATGCTATTAATCCAAACCTCCTTCAAACAATCGAGGGGCAGCCGGTCCTGGTGCATGCCGGGCCTTTTGCCAATATTGCTATTGGACAATCTTCAATCATTGCCGACCGGATCGGTTTAAAATTAAGTGACTACCATATTACCGAATCTGGTTTTGCCGCAGATATTGGTTTTGAAAAATTCTGGAACCTGAAATGCCGTATGTCTGGCCTTACTCCCCAATGTGCAGTGCTCGTAGCTACTATTAGAGCACTGAAATGTCACGGCGGTGCTCCACTGCCGTTGCCAGGACAGCCGCTTGATCCGGCTTACAACGAGGAAAATCTCAAGTGGGTGGAAAAAGGTTGTGAAAACCTTATTCACCATATCAAGACGATTAAAAAATCCGGTATCAGTCCGGTGGTTTGCCTCAATCATTTCCACACCGATACTGATAACGAAATCAAGCTTGTCCGCCGTATGGCTGAAGAAGCTGGAGCCAGGGTTGCTCTTTCCAAGCACTGGCAGTACGGGGGTGAGGGTGCTCTTGAATTTGCCGATGCTGTTATTGAAGCATGCGAAGAAAAGAACGATTTTAAATTCCTCTATGAACTCGATACCCCCCTCCGGGATCGTATTGATCTTATTGCCAGGGAAGTTTACGGTGCAGACGGTGTGGAATACTCTGCCGAAGCCCTTGAAAAAGCGAAGAAAATGGAAGAAGATCCTAAATTCCAGAAAATGGGCACCTGCATGGTCAAAACTCACCTCAGTCTAACCGACAATCCCATGTTGAAAGGTGTACCGAAAGGCTGGAAGCTTTTCGTTCGTGATATCCTTACTTACGGAGGAGCCGATTTCGTTGTCCCGGTGGCCGGTGCAATTTCGTTGATGCCGGGAACTGCTGCTAATCCGGCTTACCGCAAGGTTGATGTAGACGTGGAGACCGGCAAGGTTCAGGGACTGTTCTAAGTAGAAGGTTATTTGACTGTTGCATCAAGTTAGCATTGATTAATTAAGACGGGACGCCCGCGGGGGTGTCCCGTCTTCTGTGGGAGGTCGGCTGACCCACTAAGGGTCAGCCTCCTACCCGATTTGCTCTATCTGCTGGAGTTAATCTCGTGCTGAAGAGCTATGAGAATAGCAGAGAAAACCGTTTTCCGGGGCATTGTCTGTGCCGTGAGATGAAATCTAGAAGAATTTTTGGGCAGAATTCCGGTCTGTCTAACTAGTAATGGGGAGAGGATGTTAAACTGAATTATTAATAAACCAGTTTGCGGGAAGGTAATAGCGGACATCTTCGTCAGACAGGCATTCTGATAAAAGTTTGCGGATTGTTATGCCCAGGCCCGGGATAGCTAGATTGGGGGCAATATCTGCCAGGGGAATAAGAACAAAACATCTTTCACTCAGACGTGGATGGGGTAGGGTAAGTAGAGTAGTGTTTATTACCGCATCTTCATAAACCAGCAGATCCAGATCGATTGTCCTGGGCCCCCATCTTTCTATTCTGATTCTGCCGATCCGGTTTTCCACATCAAGCATTGCCTGCATCAGGGTTTCCGGGGGAAGGGTGGTCAGGAGGGAGGCACAGGCATTGAGATAATATCCCTGGGCGGGACCTCCCACCGGTTCAGTCTCATAAACCGGCGAAACCGCCTTAATTTTAATTGCGGGAACCTGGGCAAGTAAAGTCAACGATTGTCGTAAATTGCTCAAACGACTGCCGAGGTTTGAACCGAGCCCGATATAAGCATGTTTTTCGGTGATCATTAAAATATCAGGGCGGATTCAGCAAGGTTCGGCTGTCTGGTAGTTCCGCCTTATCTCCTTATTTATAATTGCCTGCGGCGATTGACCATTACTCCTACTCCTCCTTGCACACCGGGCAAGGGAGGACTGGGTTTGCGAACTTCAACAGTTGTTTCCAGCACCCCGGGAAGAGACAGCAGTTTGTCCGCTATCCGGCAGGCAAGAGTTTCGAGAAGCCTGCAGGAGTCGCCGTACATCACTTGCTCGATGGCCATTACCGCCTTACGGTAATCGGGAACTTTATCGATCTGGTCATCGTTGTGACCGGCCAGATCGATGCCCAGCTCTATACTGACCTGAAATTCTTGCCCGAGGCTGTTTTCTTCAGGAAGCACTCCATGGTAGGCATAGCAGGTAAAACCATCAATAATTATACGGTCCAAGTGGTTCTCACCTCCGAATCATGGCGTCGGTCATCACTGTCACCCTTTTCATCGGTAAAACGTCGTGAACCCTGACAATATCGGCTCCTGCAGCAATTCCGTAGGCTACGGTTGCTGCTGTACCTTCCATACGTTCATCTGTGGGAAGATCCAGCGTTTTTCCGATCATTGATTTCCGGGAAGTGCCAAGGAGCAGGGGGTACCCGAGGCGGCAGAATGTATTCAAATGCAGCATCACATCGAGATTTTGATGCAGATCTTTGCCAAAACCGATCCCGGGATCGATGATGATGTTTTTATCTTTGATACCGGCATTTTGAGCCAGGGCAATTGATTCCTCAATTTCAGCAATAATATCGGCAACAAGATCGTCATAATCTGTGCTATTTCGGTTATGCATCAGGCAGATTGGCACATCGAAATGCGCGGCAACTGTTCCAAGGTGCGGGTCAGCTTTTAAGCCCCAGACATCATTTAACATTTCAACTCCGGAGGCTAGAGCTTGTTCCGCTACTTTCGCTTTATAAGTGTCTATTGAAAGTGGTAGTTTGAAAGTCTGGTCTTTTTTTAAGGCTTTGATAACCGGCATAACCCGGTTCAGTTCGACTTCAGCATTTACCGGCATAACTTGATTTATTCCGGTAGCGGCGTTAACTTTTATATGGCCCGGTCGGGTCGATTCCCCCCCGATATCAATAATATCAGCACCTTCTTCGGCCATACGGAACGCCTGGGTGAGAGCTTCATCAAGTTGATCAAAACGGCCGCCGTCGGAAAATGAATCGGGAGTCACATTAAGAATACCCATGATTAATGTTCTTTGACCGAGTGGGAGGCGGTGGTGTCCGAGAAAAAAAGGTAAACGGTTCTTTCTGCTGCTTTTCGCCAGAGTGCCGTGGAGCAAGGCAGCCAGCTTCGCTGGTTTTTCTCCGCCTTGTCCCAGCTGTTCACAGAGATCATTGAGTTCATTTTCAGTACCGGCAATAACCGCTTCAAAGATTTGTTTCCGGTCGTCGGTTTTACCGAACATCACATTGTTATTTTCCAGAGCCGGCACTCTTTTGAGCACCGGTATGAGTTCCTGTGGCACATTCTTTAATCTGATAAAAATGGAATCAACCTGCCTGGCAAATTGTTCGCTTACCTCTGGAGAAAAACCCATTGCCGTGAGATCCGCAACAGTTTTTCCCGGTTCCAGGATGAGGATCTGGGCGGAAGAATTTCGTTCTTTCAATATATCAGCTCCTCTTTATGGGGTTGTCTGTCGAGGGTGAGGCATTCGCTGCGGGCCTGGCAGTTAAAACAGAGGCGGGAATACTGATCCGCTTTTGCCAGAGCCCTGCTTAATGAGGACAGGTGTGGTTGTTCATGGTTTTTCAGACGATGCTGAGCAATAGCCCGGGTTATCAGTTCAGTTTCTGAATTAGAGAAGCCCACTTTTTTAAGGATTGTTTTGGCCATCTCGGCGCTGGCAAGAGCATGATCAGTTCCATAATCATATTCTTGCCAGCGGCCGATATCATGCAACAGGCCTGCTGCATAAGCCGTTTCCCGATTAATAAAAGGGCATCCTTCCTCGAGCAGCAACAGGTAGGTTAGCCTGGCCACTGTAAGCAGATGTTCAAAGTGATGCCGGCAGAAGGGGCGTGATTCTTCACGCAGGGCATTGCGCTCTAAATGATCACGATATTCCCGGCTGGCAAGTATTCTATTTACTCGCTCCATCATTTTATTTTTCATTGTCTGTTCTCGTTTATAGTTATCTTTTTCCCTGAATCAGGCTGAACACTTCACCTCTGGAGCTGGGATTGCGTCTGAACAACCCCCTGACGGCAGAAGTAACCGTGAAAGCACCTGGTTTGCTTACACCGCGGATGCTCATACAGAGATGTTCCGCTTCGACAACCACGACAACCCCTTTAGGCTTAAGTTCTTCAGTGATTATGTCGGCTACATTGCTGGTTAAACGTTCCTGCAGCTGGGGTCGTCTTGAGACAGTTTCGATAACCCTGACTAATTTGCTTAATCCTACGATCCTTCCCCCGGAAGGAAGATAGGCAACGTGAGCCTTTCCATAGAATGGGAGCAGATGATGTTCACACATGGAATAAAAGGATATGTCCTTAACCAGGACGATTTCGTCATGACCGTCTTCTACAAAACATGTTTTCAAATGTTTCCTTGGATCTTCTTCCAGGCCTCTGAACAATTCTTCGTACATATTGGCTATGCGTTTTGGTGTGCCTACCAGACCTTCCCTGTTTAAATCTTCACCGACTGCTTCCAAAATCATTTCTACTGCCCTGACAATTTTTTCTTTATCCACTAGTATACCGCCTTTCTCCTAACAAAAAATATATTCCGGCAAAAAAATAATAATACTGTGCAGGAAGGCGCCGGCAAGTGAATTCTCAGTTCGCTGGTAAAGGAATCCGAGAATCAGCGCAGCTCCGGGGACAAGAACCGCCACCTCCACATATGTATAAGGATAATCAATCATCCACGGCTCGGTAATTATAATGATAGCCATACGAACAGCAGCTACAAGTAAAACAGTTAATATTAAGCTGATATTAGGCCCGTATCGCCGACATAAAAAGGTCTGAATGAAACCTCTCCAGAACATTTCCCGCGGCAACCCGATCAACAAAAAAATAAGCACAAAATCTACCACAGTTTCCAGGCCTGCAAAATTTACGCCGCTGGGAAGTCCCCTGGTGGCCCCGATTACCAGAACGGCAGCGATCAAAGCCAGAAAATATCCACGGCCTGCCCTTTCGCGTCGTATACCGAAATCAATGTAGTAAATTTTATTAAATTTCCAAAGAACAAATAGGATAATAATAGCTGCAGCATAGCCGAAAAAAGTATAATAGTCAAGAAATCCGTTTATTTTAGTTATGACTTCGCCTGCTGTTATCAGTACAGCCAGCAGCGGTATCATGAGCATGCTGAGAAATCCGGGTCTTGTCTCCCTTATTTTTTCCCAGTATCGAGTATAATGATGGTCCAGAGAAAATATTGTCATTATCACCAGTGAGATAGCCACAAAGATGCTGTAAATCATGAAAGGACCGGCAATGTTGGGCCAGGAAATGTTTACCCGGGGAGGCAGCTGCGGTTCCCCGGTCGGCGAAATAAAATAATAATAAACCAGGCTATCACGGGGGTGAAAAGTAATCGGTATGGTATCCTGCCATATTGTTGGTATCCCCATCTGTTTTTCAACGGTCCGATAAACTGTTTCCAGTTCAGATTTATCGGTTACCGGTGTAAAAATGTTATCTCCCCTGATCTGATCAAAAAAATCGTGGCTGATTACCATGAACAGGCCGTCGATTTTTTCATCTTCCTGCTTAATTCCGTTCTGACGGTAAATGCCATTGCCCAGCAGAAGCAAGCTTTTGTCATGATCAGTTTCGTTCAGGTTGACCAGCTTCCCACCGGATGGCAGAATTACCGTCAGATTTTCTGTTTCAATGGACCATGGTTCTGTTTGACAGACGGAACTGATTTCATATTGATAAGGTTTGCGCCCCAGGGCATCCGGGATGAATGCTGTTATTGTAAAAGCCGTAACGACAAGCAGCACGGCGACAATTATCAAGAGGATAAGGGCGACGAAGTAGTTTTTACCCGATATTTTTTTTAACAAGAATGCTCCTCCTTGTGCGAATCATGCTGTCAAATTGCCCTTCGTGTACTTCGACGGGATGATCCGGATTCCTCCAAGACTATTAGGTTTCTACCATTGAGCCGCAGAGTGGTTCTTTGCAAAAATAGTGTAATCTGCTATAGTATTATTTACGTGATGCTTGCTTATCAGGCTTATCTATCAGTGGGAGGAATGTAATTTGTTACTGGCTGTTGATGTTGGCAACACCCATATTATGCTCGGGGTATACCGCGAAGATAAAATCCTTGTTTACTGGCGGCTGGCTACCCGTAAATCGAGTACTGAAGATGAACTGGGTATGGTAGTTAAAAATTTACTTCACAACAGCCATATAACCTTAAAGGAAATAAATGTTATCGCAATTTCCTCTGTTGTTCCTCCATTGATGTATTCCCTCGGGCGTATGTCAACAAAATATTTCAATGTCGATCCCCTTATTATTGGGCCGGGAATAAGGACCGGCTTAAATATTGTAACAGATAATCCACGTGAAGTGGGTGCCGATCGTATTGTCAATGCCGTTGCGGCAATTGAACTTTACGGTGGGCCGATGATTATAGTCGATTTTGGGACTGCAACCACCTTCTGTGCCATTTCGGGTGAGGGCGATTACCTCGGTGGGGCTATCGCTCCCGGCATAGGAATATCTATGGAAGCCCTTTTTGAAAGAGCGGCCAAATTGCCGAGGGTGGAAATAGTAAGGCCCCAGCGAGTTATCGGCAAAGACACAATCTCCAGTATGCAGTCGGGCATTGTCTTCGGTTTTGTCGGCCAGGTCGACGGCATTGTTCGCCGTATGGCCGCAGAGCTTGGAGGTGATCCACTGGTGATAGCTACCGGTGGTTTTGCCAACTTAATTGCCCGTGAATCGTCAACAATTCGGGAGGTCAATTCCCTTCTTACCCTGGAAGGGTTACGGATCATCACCAGGTTAAACGCTACAAAATAAAAAATGATGGATTCTGCAAAGGAGTTGTGTTTATGGCCGGTTTCGCCGTGGCAAATTTTATCTTGCTGCCGATCATGGTGGCGGTACTGCTCTTTCTCGTGTCTGCTATCCTGCAGTGGTTGTGGAATATAACAATGCCCCAGGTTTTTGTTCTTAGGGAAATCAATTTCTGGCAAGCTTTCCGCCTTTTGTTGATTGCCGGAATTTTATTTGGGATTTCAGGGATCCGTTTTATAAACTGAGATTGATTATCTACCGGTGAAGGCCTTTTACGGAACCGGTAAAACGAGAACCGCTCAATCAAGTTGACTGGTCTTAATAAATTTAAAATAGGAGATACCGGCCATGAAAATTGGACTGGCTTTAAGTGGTGGAGCAGCCCGCGGAATAGCGCACATTGGTGTTTTGAAATATCTGGAGGAAAGTAATGTAAAACCTGCATTAATGGCCGGAACAAGCGCCGGCAGCATTGTTGCATCCCTCTACAGTGCGGGGAAAACCGTTGAGGAAATTGAACAGATAGCTCGAAAATTATCCTGGAAAGATCTCGTTACTTTATCTTTGCCCCGGAAAGGTTTGATCAACTCTTCCAAACTTTTAGTTATGCTGAAAGAATACCTGGGCGGTACAACTTTTGAGGATTTAAAAATTCCACTGGCCATTAACGCAGTTGATTTGCTAAGCGGTGAAGAAATAATCATTGAAGATGGGCTCGTTTCCGAGGCAGTCCAGGCCAGCTGTTCCATACCGGGTATTTTTACCCCTGTGAAGTGGAAGGACAAGATGCTTGTAGACGGTGGGCTGCTGGATAACGTTCCTGCCGCCCTTCTCAAAGAGCGCAATCTTGATTACATTATAGCCGTTGATGTGGGTGCCCAGAAACCGCTTTCTACTGAGCCGGACAGTATATTTGAAATATTGATCCAGGCTTTTGACATAATCCAACGCCAGCGGGATAAATCCGCACATGATATAGCGGACATAATGATCGAACCTGAACTAGGGGATATAACCATGTGGGATATCAAAAGGGTTGATTTGATCATGGAGAGAGGTTATGAAGCAGCGCAAAAAATGCTGGGCAATATCGATTTGGAGAAAAAACAGAGCAGTATTGCCCGCTGGTTTAGCAAAAGGAAAAATCGGCGTTAGCAAACTGGCTGTTGCACGGGAACAAAGGGAAAAAGATCTCGGGGAAATAACATTTAAAAAGCTTTTAAAAAAATCTTAAAATGCAGCAAAGGTCCGCACATGAAAAGGAGGCCTCTTCCAGGAGGCCTCCTTCAGTTCCCGGTCAAAACAAAATGTGACAATTGTTATAGGATGGGATTCAAAATCAGTTTTCCGATTCCATTTTTACTTTCGCCATCTGTTTGTACATTTCCAGTCTTTCTTTTGCCTCTTTCTCTGCTTTATCGAATAAAATATCCGCCCGATCGGGGAATTCCTGTGTTAAAGCCCGGAACCGGACTTCGTTCATCATGAAAGTGCGCAGGTCTATCTTCGGTTCCTTGGAATCGACAATGAAGGGGTTTTTCCCTTCGCGGGCCAGCAGAGGATTATAGCGGAACAACGTCCAGTACCCTGAATCTACAGCCAGTTTTTCTTCTCTCTGACTTCTGCTCATGTTTATACCGTGAGCGATGCAGGGAGAATAGGCAATAATTAATGAAGGGCCGGGGTACGATTCAGCTTCAATCAGAGCTTTCAGAAACTGGTTCTTATTGGCGCCCATTGCCACAGTTGCTACATAAACATAACCGTAGGTAACTGCCATCAAGCCGAGGTCTTTTTTACGGATATCCTTGCCAGCGGCGGCGAATTTGGCGATTGCTCCGGTAGGTGTCGCTTTTGATGACTGGCCGCCTGTATTGGAATATACTTCTGTGTCGAGAACAAGGATATTTACATCTGCGCCGGAGGCGATAACATGATCGAGCCCTCCGTAGCCGATGTCATAAGCCCAGCCGTCTCCTCCGAAAGCCCATACGGAACGTTTGGGCAAAAGACCGGTTCTTTCCTTGATCTGCTCGAGCAGTTCGGCGTTGTTCTCCTGCGGTTTTTCAGCTTGCAAAAGTTCGCTGACCGTGTCCGCAGCTTTCAGAGATTCTTCACCCTGATCCTTTACTGCCAGCCATTCCTCGAGGGCTGCTTTGAGGTTGCTTGAAATGTCCGTTTCCATGAGGTTGTTGATCAGGTCTATCAGTTTATCGCGTTGTTGAGTGACAGCGAGCCAGAAACCGTATCCGAATTCGGCATTGTCCTCAAAGAGGGAACTGGCCCAGGCTGGTCCCCGGCCTTTGCTATCGACCGTGTAGGGGGTCGTCGGCGCGTTGCCTCCGTAGATGGAGGAACAACCGGTTGCATTGGCTACAACCATTCGGTTGCCAAAGAGCTGGGTAATCACTTTAATGTAAGGAGTTTCCCCGCACCCGGCACAGGCGCCGGAAAACTCGAACAGGGGTTTGCGGTACTGACTGCCGCGCACTGTGTTCGGTGAGATTTCAACATCCGGTTCAGGCAGGCTTTCGGCGAAGCGGTAGCAGGCATCTTCAGTAACGGTTACTTCCGCCAGAGGCTTCATCACCAGTGCTTTTTCTTTTGCCGGGCAGACATCTACACAGTTGTCACAGCCGGTGCAGTCAAGGGGTGAAACCTGCACTCTGTAGCGGAAACCGGCAATGTCTTTGCCTTTTCCTTCTACGGTTTCGAATCCTTTGGGGGCTCCATCCAGGTCTTCAGGCCTGGCAAGGTAAGGCCTGATTGCCGCATGAGGGCAAACGAATGAACACTGGTTACACTGGATGCAGTTTTCAGGAACCCATACCGGCACCCTGATAGCCACGCCCCGTTTTTCATAGCGGGTGGTTCCCGTTGGGACGGTTCCGTCGGGATTGAAGGCACTAACGGGAAGCTCATCGCCTTTAAGTTCAATCATTGGATAAACATTGTCGTACACATACTGCGGAGCTTCTTCGGGAGTGTAGACTGCGCCGGTCGTTGCTTCAGCCCAGCTGTCCGGATATTTGACCTCTTCAAGTGCTTCCAGGGCCTTATAAATGGCGGAGACATTTTTCTTGACAATCTCGGGACCTTTTTTACCATAGGATTTCTGAATCATTTTTTCAATTTCTTTAAAAGCCAGTTCTGGATCGATCACGCCTGATAATTTGAAAAAGGCAGTCTGCATTATTACATTGATTCTTCCGCCCAGTCCCATTTCTTCGGCGATCTTGAAAGCGTCAATATTGTATAATTTTAGTTTTTTGCCGGCTATGGTCTTTTTCGTCTCTGCAGGCAGATGTTCTTCCATCTCTTGCAGGTTCCAGGAAGAGTTCAGAAGGAAAGTACCCTCTTCTTTAATCCCTTCCAGGATGTCATATCGGGCGACAAAAGCGGGATTGTGACAGGCCACAAAGTCTGCCTCATCGATCTGGTAAGTGGATTTGATTTCATGGGGGCCGAACCGCAGATGCGAAACTGTGATTCCGCCTGATTTTTTCGAGTCATAAACAAAGTAACCCTGGGCATACTGTTCGGTGTTGTTCCCGATAATTTTGATGCTGTTTTTGTTTGCTCCGACGGTCCCGTCCGAGCCGAGCCCGAAGAATTTTGCCCTGTAAGTGCCCTCAGGCGAAGTGGTAAAACCGGACGGTACTTCAAGAGAGGTATGAGTTACATCGTCGTTTATGCCAACGGTAAAGTGATTTTTCGGATTTTCAGCGTTGAGGTTGTCAAAAACTGCTTTAACCATGCAGGGGTTAAATTCTTTCGACCCAAGGCCATATCGTCCGCCTATCACCAGGGGATTGCGGTTTGTTTCAAACATGGCGGTACAAACATCCTCATAAAGAGGCTCACCCAGGGACCCCGGCTCTTTGGTCCGGTCCAGCGCGGCGATGCGTTTGCAGGTTTCAGGCAGGGCAGCAAAAAAGTGTTCTTTCGAGAAAGGACGGTACAGGCGTACTTTGATCATCCCTACTTTTTCACCGGCCGCAGCGAGATAATTGACTGTTTCTTCAACTGTTTCGCTGGCTGAGCCCATGCAGACAATGACTGATTCAGCATCGGGGGCACCGCAGTAATCAAAGAGATGGTAGCGTCGGCCGATCAGTTCATAGACCTGCTCCATAACCGCGGCCACTTTTTCAGGTGTTTCCAGGTAGAAACGGTTGGCTGCTTCACGGTTTTGGAAAAAGATGTCCGGGTTCTGGGCCGTGCCGCGCTGGTGGGGCTTTTCCGGAGTCAGAGCCCTTCCCCGAAAAGCTTTGATAGCATCCCAGTCCACAATCTTCTTGATATCATCATAGTCGATTACCTCGATTTTCTGGACTTCGTGTGATGTCCGGAAACCGTCGAAGAAATGGAGGAAGGGGACCCTTGTCTTCAGGGTGCTCAGGTGGGCGACCAGAGCCAGATCCATTACTTCCTGAATGGAATTTGAGGAAAGTAGAGCGAAACCGGTCTGCCTGGCCGCCATCACGTCTGAATGATCGCCAAAGATCGACAGGGCATGGGTTGAAAGGGCTCTGGCCGAAACATGGAAGACGGTGGGCAGCAGCTCACCGGAAATTTTGTACATGTTCGGTATTTTAAGCAGCAGACCCTGGGAAGCGGTAAAGGTAGTAGTCAGTGCTCCGTTTACCAACGATCCGTGAACAGCTCCGGCTGCTCCGGCTTCTGATTGCATGGTGGCGACGCGCATTTTCTGACCAAAAATGTTCCTTCGGCCGTAGGCGGCCCACTCGTCACATATTTCAGCCATCGGTGACGACGGTGTAATTGGGTAAATTGCTGCCACATCGCTCATCGCATAGCCGATATGCGCAGCGGCAGTGTTGCCGTCCATTGTTTCTACTTGTTTTGTCAACATGGACACCTCCATATATGATTGTTTTGAAAATGTTTGATTTTACAAATACAGCGGCTTACGATCCTGCTACATATTAGCACTTAATTGGCTCACTGACAAGCTCGAACCGTCGCCAGATGGTGCCGGTTCAATGTACTTTCTGTTATTTTTAAATGGTTTGTTGCCCTCATTTTTTAGAAGATTTTATCTCATTCCAACCAAAATCGTTTATCCGGATACGGCAAAGAGCAAACTTATGTTAAAATAATGGCATGAACAAAGACCTGGATCGTAAACAGCGCCTTATACTGATAGTTGAAGATGAAGAGGATATTGTCAGGCTGCTTGCCTTTCACCTTGAAAAGGAAGGCTTCCGGATCCACAGTGCCGGTAGTGGCCCGGCGGCGTTGGATTATGCATTTGGCAATATTCCCGACCTGATTATCCTCGATATCATGCTTCCAGAAATGGACGGCCTTGAAGTATGCCGCCGTATCCGAAGCAATCCCCTGACGACCGCAGTACCGATCCTCATTCTTTCTGCACGGCGGGAAGAGCTGGATAAAGTACTGGGGCTGGAATTGGGGGCGGATGATTATATGGTTAAGCCTTTTAGCGTTCGTGAACTGGTGGCCAGGATCAGGGCGATGATGCGCCGGCTTGAGCAGAGCCGGCCAGCGGAAAAAGTAAGTTCTAAAGACAAACCGATCCGTATCGGGGCAATTGTTCTCAACCCGGAGCGCTATGAAGTTAAAGTTAAAAATGAACCGCAGGCTTTAACCCATAAAGAGTTTATGCTGCTGCAGCTGCTCATGGCCAATGCCGGAAAAGTCCTGACCAGGGAGACACTCCTGGATAAAATATGGGGTTATGAAACGGGAGTAGATACCAGGACAGTGGATGTGCATATCCGTTCATTGCGTCGAAAACTTGAAGAAGACCCTTCCCATCCCTTTTATATTGAAACTATCCGTGGGGTCGGTTATCGCTTTGCCGATCGCTGAAAAGAAGCTTTTCCGGATTTCCCTGTAAATTTAAAATTCTCTTACCTGAGCTTAAGCTAAACGGTTCTGTAAATAGAGGCTTCTTTCATCAATGACATTGGCGGCGATGAACAGCAATCGGAAAAGTATTCTGAGTTAATGCGCCTGCATCTTACCCTGCAGCTTTTGATGAATATATAAGAAGGTATAATATGAGCGAGCTCATTTTTAACGGAGCGGCAGTCTGGAGGCAGCCTTAAATTGTTTAAAAGTATCCGTCGTCGCATGATTTTTTATAATCTAACGGTTATAGCTGTTATAGTTGCTGTAATGGGTTTTGTTTTCAGCTGGTTTTTGCATAATTTTTATATGCAAACCCTGCGCGAGAATCTATATATACAGGCTCGTCTCACCGCTGCCCTGGTTGAGGAAATGATTGAAGAGGAAGCCTTCCCGACTGCTATTGACAGCCTTTATGAAGATCTCGGGACGGAACTGGGCATCAGGATGACCCTCATCGATGGGGAGGGTGTTGTCCTGGCTGATTCTGACGAAAGTCCAACCATAATGGAAAACCATATTGATCGTCCGGAAATTATTGAAGCGTTACAGCAGGAAGTGGGTATCGCCAGCCGTTACAGCGCAACGCTTGAAAAAGATATGTATTACCTGGCAGTGCCCCTTGAGGGGGGAGATGATAAGTCAGGGGAAGGCAATCCTTCTTTAATTATTCGGCTTGCCCTTCCACTTTCGGCTATTAACCAGGCCATGGGTAACCTGCGCCTGTTTATCCTGGTGGCTCTTTTTACCGCGTTTCTGTTTGCTTCAGGGGTTGCATTGATTCTCTCCCGTAGAATAACCGAACCCATCGGCAGAATTAGCAATGCTTCAAGAGCCATATCCGGTGGCAATTTCGATCCTCCACTCGAAATCGAAGGGCAGGATGAACTGGCAGAACTGGCTTCCAATATTAAGGAAATGGGCCGTTCCCTGGCAGGTCAGATCGAAAAAGTGACTGCTGAGAAAAACAAACTGGAAACCGTTGTTAACTCGATGAGTAACGGCATAATTCTAACCGACCGGGAGATGAAAATTGAACTGATCAACCCGGCGGCTGAAATGCTGTTTGATCTTAAAGACAGTGAAATGATCGGAGTCCCCCTCCGAAAAGGCTTACGCTATTTCAACTTATCCCAGTCTTTAAAAGCGGTTCACGATGACGGTCGAAGCAGGGTGATCGAGCTGGACATTTATTATCCCCGGGCTGCCGTCATTGAAACACACCTGCTGCCCGTGTCCGGACCGGTCAGCAAAATAATCGGGGTACTGATTCTTTTCCATGAAGTGACTCAGCTGCGGAACATCGAAAAGATGCGCAGTGATTTTGTAGCCAATGTTTCCCATGAGTTGCGCACTCCTCTTACAGCAGTTCGCGGTTACACAGAAACAATCATCCATGAAAATTTGAGCCGCCGGGAACTAACGGATTTTTTACAGATTATTGATCGGGAAACAAAAAGGCTGGCCGAGCTTCTTGATAATTTACTTGACCTTGCTCAAATTGAAAACGAAAAAGGCTTTGTCAGTAAGAAACGAGTCAATCTAAAAGCGTTGATTGAAGAGGCAGCTGTGAATGTTGAAGAACTGAGGAAACAAAAAGGGGCAATCCTTAAAACAGATTTTCCTGACGATGAAATTGCCGTAGAGGGGAACTATGAATGGCTCAGTCAGGCCCTGATCAATATTCTGGAAAACAGTATCAGGCACGGCAGGGAAAGAGGCAGGGTGATTGCAAAGCTGGGCTGCGACCAGAAGACGGCATTTGTCGAAATATCCGATGACGGTCCCGGTATTCCGGAGATAGATCTGCCTTATATATTCGAGCGATTCTACCGGGTTGATAAAGCCCGTTCCAGAAAAAGTGGAGGAACCGGTCTTGGCCTTTCCATTGTTAAGCATATCATGGAAGCGCATGGTGCAGATTATCAGCTGCAGAGCACCGAGGGGGAAGGAACAGTGTTTCGCTTTTCCCTGCCGTGCTGCGGACGTTAACGTTTAACAGAGATTTAACTTTAATTTTACATAAAGCTCCTTTATTTTTAACCTTGTTCAGTTATTATGAGCAAGGTTAAATTTACTTTAGGAGGGAAAAAATGAACAGGAGAATGTGGTTAACAGTATTTGTAATAACTCTGCTGGCACTCTCGCTGGTTATGGCAGGCTGCGGGCAGGGAGAAAATCCCGGTGAAGAGCCGGCTGGAGAAAACGGAGAGAGCCAGGGAAATGATGGAGGAACAGTTTCGATCATGATTGCCGGTTCCGATTCGGAAGTTAACCTGGTGACAAGGATGGCTGAAGAATATATGAATGCCCATGAAGGGGTTTCCATTGCTGTTACCGGCGGCGGTTCCGGAGTAGGCATTACCTCTCTGATCGACGGGGATATAGATATAGCTAATTCTTCCCGGCCGATGAAAGACGAAGAAGTTGAGGCACTTAAAGCCAACAGTGGTGAGGATGTTTATGACGTTCGCTTTGCTGTTGATGGTGTAGCGGTAATTGTCAATGAGAACAATCCATTAGCCGAGCTGACAGTCGAGCAGATCGGAGCCATATACCGTGGCGAAATTACCAGCTGGGCGGAAGTGGGCGGCGAAGACCGCGAGATTACAATTTACGGCCGTCAGAGCACCTCTGGAACCTATGTATTCTTCATGGAAAAGGTGGTTCAGGGGGACTATTCGCCGGAAATGCGCAACCTGGCCGGCAATTCCGATATCGTGGAAGCAGTAAAAAATGATGCTGGAGGTATTGGTTATTGCGCCATCGGTTATGCCGCCGGCGAAGGGATGAAAGCTCTTCTGGTTGCTGCAGATACAGGTTCAGAGGCTTTTGATCCTACTATCCTGGAGAATGTAACGAGTGGAGATTATCCCCTCACCAGGCCGCTTTACCAGTATGTAGCCGGAAAACCGGGTGGAGCAATCCTCGATTTCTTCCTTTTTGAAACGGGTGATCAGGGTCAAAATATAGTACTTGAAGAAGGTTTTTATCCCATTACCACCTCTGATGTTGAATTTAACAAAGATGCTTTACAGTAACATCCGGTAAAATATTTACCGGAGTGGAATATAGGACAGCCCTGTATACTGTTAGTCTGACCTGGCGGTATACAGGGTACCAATCGTAATCTGGCAATAAAGAATAAGTAACAGCGAGGAGGATCCTGTTGCCTGCTATAACTGAAAAAATAATGAAAATTATTTTCTGGCTCAGCGGAATGGCTATTATCTTTTTCCTGGCGGGGATTATGTTTACCCTGCTTTCGAACAGCATTCCGGCTTTCGAAGAAATTGGCCTGAAGCCTTTTTTCACTGATGGGGTCTGGAGACCTTCAGCATTTGCTGAACCGACCTACAGTTTGCTCAATATGATCATGGGTACTTTCATGGTCACTGCCGGGGCACTGGCCTTTGCTGTGCCTGTGGGGATAGCTGCAGCTGCCTATCTTTCGGAAATTGCCTCGCCGTGGGAAAGAGAATTTTTTAAACCCATTGTTGAAATTTTAGCCGGAATCCCTTCTGTCGTTCTCGGGTTTATCGGCCTGGTTGTTCTTGCTCCCCTGCTTGCCGCCGTCTTTAATATTCCCAGCGGCATCAATGCTCTGAACGGGGCTATTCTGGTTGGGGTAATGGCTTTGCCGACTATAATCACCCTTGCCGAGGATGCCATAACCGCCGTACCCGGGGAGTACCGGCACGCTTCCCTGGCCCTGGGGGCTACCCGCTGGCAGACCATCTGGAAAGTAACCATACCGGCAGCTTTCTCCGGTATATCAGCTGCTGTCATGCTGGGGATGGGCAGAGCTATTGGCGAAACGATGACTGTTCTGATGGTTACCGGAAACATGATTGCCAGGCCCACTTCTTACCTTGATTCGGTCAGGACTTTGAGCGCCAACATTGCAGTAGAAATAGGAGATGTGGTCTTTAATTCATTACATTTTCATGCTCTTTTTGTCGTCGGTCTTGTCCTTTTTATGATTACTTTTATCGTTAACCTAATGGCTGATATTCTTATTCACCGTAAACCGGAGGTGAACAGATGAATAGAAATAAAAATATCAGTAGCGTCCGGGAATGGAAGGGTGCTGAACTGGCCGGCTGCTGGTTGCTGCGTTTTTCTCTCATTCTGGTCCTTTTCATTCTTGGGTTTATCATCTACGACCTGGTGAGTAAGGGCCTGGAGGTTATTAACTGGGAATTTTTATCCGACTCACCCCGGGTGGGAATGACCGAGGGAGGTATTCTTCCCGCTATTATCGGGACCTTCTATGTTACCCTGATTACCATTGCTTTTGCTGTGCCTTTTGGAGTGGCGGCGGCAATTTACCTCAACGAATATGCAGTGCAGGGGCGTATTACCAGGCTGGTGCGGATGGCCCTGCGCAACCTTGCCGGTGTGCCGTCCATAGTATTCGGGCTGTTTGGAATGGCGGTGTTCGTCAAATTATTCGGTTTCGGCCCTTCGCTTATTGCTGCCGGTTTTACTCTTGGGTTGCTGACTCTGCCGGTTACTGTTACCGCTGCAGAAGAAGCGCTCTCTACCGTCCCGCGTTCATACCGGGAGGGCTCATTTGCCCTGGGGGCGACCCGCTGGCAGGTAGTGCGGACGGTTGTTTTGCCGCGGGCTATGCCCGGGATTTTAACCGGGACAATTCTCGGCCTGGCCAGGGCGGCTGGAGAGACAGCTCCCATACTGGCTACAGGTGCAGCATTTTTTCTGCCCTACCTGCCCGACTCAGTTTTCAGCCAGTTCATGGCTTTGCCCTATCATCTTTTCATCATGTCCACGCAGCACCATGATATTGCTGCAGTCAGGCCCATTGCTTATGGAACAGCCCTGGTCCTCGTTGTCCTTGTCTTTTTTCTAAACCTGGTGGCGGTTGTTCTGCGCAGGCGGTTCAGAAGTAGGGCAGCTAAAGGACTCTAATGTAATTTAATTTCGGAGTATTTATAGACAGAATACTGAGGAAAAACCTGGCCGGAGATTTAATCTATCGATAAGGAAGGAGCGTGAGACAGGTTCGCTATTAAGAACCGAATGATGATGCAAATTGTTAACACTCTAAAAAATGAAAATAAGCTTCATCCCCCTTTAACCAATAATAGTAGTGAAGAAAGCGCTTTAACAGGAAAGGATCACTTTGAGGTTAAGGTAGAAAATCTGCAATTTTTCTATGGCCGGAAGCAGGCTCTCTTTGATATTAATATTGAAGCACAGGAAAAAGGGGTAACCGCATTAATCGGCCCGTCGGGCTGTGGTAAAACCACTTTTTTGAGGGTGCTGAACAGAATGAACGATCTCGTTACGGATACACATCTCGAAGGCAGAGTTTGCATCCAGGGTAGGGATATTTACGATCCTGCAACCGATGTTGTCGAGCTGCGAAAAAGGGTGGGGATGGTTTTTCAGCAGCCTAATCCATTTCCAAAAAGCATTTTTGATAATATTGCTTACGGGCCCCGCATTCACGGAGAAAAGAACAAAAACAGGTTGAGTGAAATCGTTGAAAAAAGTTTACAGGGAGCGGCATTGTGGGATGAAGTAAAAGATCGTCTTTACGATCCGGCTCTTTCTCTTTCCGGGGGGCAGCAGCAGAGGCTTTGCATTGCCAGGGTCCTCGCGGTTCAGCCGAAAATTTTACTGATGGATGAGCCTACTTCGGCCGTTGACCCGATTGCCACCCAGCGGATCGAAGACCTGGTCCGGGAACTCTGTCGTGACTATACTATCATTATTGTTACCCACAACATGCAGCAGGCCGCCAGAATTTCAGATTACACCGGTTTTTTCCTCCAGGGAGAACTAATTGAATGGGGTGAAACCAGCCGTATTTTTACCAGACCCCGGGATCAGCGCACTGAAGATTATATCACCGGCCGGTTTGGATAAGCCGGCAGAGGGAGAGATTGAAGCACATGGATAAATCGGAATTTACTGAACGGAAAGTGGTATTCGAGGAGAAAATGAATGGTCTCCAGGAGAAACTGCAGTACATGGGCAGCCTGGTCGAAGAGGCGATTGCCCGCGCTATCGAATCTTTAAAAAAACAGGATCCGAACCTGGCCCGGGCAGTGATCGAGGGTGATGATCGCATTGACGACCTGGAGCAGGAGATTGAAGAGAAGTGCCTGGAAGTAATCGCCACCCAGCAGCCTATGGCCAGGGATCTGCGTCGAGTAGCTACTCTTTTTAAGATGATCAATGATCTTGAAAGAATGGCTGACTATGCGACCAGCATTGCAAAAATTACCATACGGATCGGCCAGCAGCCCTTTGTTAAGCCCCTTGTGGACATTCCCCGGATGGCTTTCTTAAGTCAGAAAATGGTCAAGCAATCCCTTGACGCTTATGTGCGCGAAGATGTAGAGTTGGCCTTGACTGTGGGAACTGACGATGATGAAATTGATCACCTTTTTGGGCAGATCTTTCGAGAATTACTCACGATCATGATGGAGAATCCGAAAACGATAACCCAGGCTGCCCAGCTTCTTTTCGTTGGACGCTGGCTCGAACGTATTTCCGATCATGCCACGAATATTGCCGAGGAGGTAATCTTTCTGGTTACCGGTGAGAAGAAAAACCTTAATGATTAAAGATAACTTGCTGCAGAACCTTAAAGCGAGTGGTTAAAAACTAGTTATTCCCACCCGGAGATTCTGAATTCTCCTTGAGCCTGTCTTCCAGCCATTCCTGGAGGAATGTAAAGACCTGCTCTTTATCCGGTTCATTATGCAGCTCATGGAAGTAACCGTCCCATAGTTTCAGGGTGCACCGACTGGGAAGAAGAGCCGCCAGTTCTTTTGAGCCTGCCGCGTAAGTAATATGGTCAGCGGTTCCGTGCATGATTAATAAAGGCAGATCGATGGAAGAGGCCTTTTCGAAAACGCATGATATCGCTTTTAACATTTCCTTGCCGGCGTGCAGGGAAATCCGATCATGAACGAATGAATCCTGCTTGTATGCTTCAACTATACTTCTATCCCGGGAAAGTCCATTCAGATCAAGGCCGTTGGCAATACTTACCCGGGGAATGAGTGAGCCCAGGATTTGAGCAGCCAGGACTTTTCCCTTTTGTTCATTGATCATGGTTCTCAAACCAGGGCTGGTTACCACCGCTCCTTTCAGCTGCGGGTGGCGCTGCACCAGGTAATAAAGGACAAGGAGTCCTCCAAGGCTGTGCCCGTAAATAAAGATCGGTTTTCCTGGGTAACGGTTTCTTGCTTTTTCAATCATGATTGTGATGTCGTCGGCATAACGATCAAAGGAAGGAGTATCGCCGCGCCGCCCATCGGAAAGGCCGTGGCCGCGGAGATCGAAAGACAAAGTCACATAACCGGCCCCGGTCAGCAGATCAGCCCAATGACCGTAACGGCCGGAATGCTCGCCCAGGCCGTGGACGAGACAGATTACCCCTTTTCCCTGCTCTTCAGGTTCCCATGTCCGGGCCAGAAGATTAACACCGTCTTCAGTCAACCAGTAAGTTTCTTCATGTTTCATATTACTCTGCTCCTCATTTCCAGGTTATAATATCATTTTAGCGATATCAGAAAAGCTGTTTTGTTGGTATAAACCCGGTAAGTTTTTTCACACCTGTTGCTTCAGTGAAAAAATCCGGGCTATTTTCATCGCAAACTGACTTTGTCAATATATTAATCCTGCTCTTGCATCCATGGGATACCTGTTGCGAGCTTCCGATCAAAGACTGCACCGCGTCGGTGTATACCCTGTCCCAGGCAGCGGCCGGAAGGGGGTTTTATTTAGATATCTCCTTTCTCAACCATGCTGAAGAATATTTCAACGATACGGGGGTCGAAATGTTTACCGCTTTCCTCGCGGATATATTCCAGGGCTTCCTTTCTGTCCCAGGCCGGCCGATAGGGGCGCTCGCTGTTCAGGGCATCGAATACATCGGCCACGGCAAAAATCCTGGCGGCCAGGGGAATCTCCGAATCCCTGAGCCCCCGGGGGTAACCGCTGCCGTCCCATTTTTCATGGTGGCAGTAAGGAATATCAAGAGCGGGCCTCAGATATTCGATCGGTGATAGAAGCTGGTAGGCAAAGACGGGATGTTTTTTCATCATGGCCCATTCTTCGGCGGTAAGTTTGTCCGGTTTATGAAGAATGGAATCGGGAATGCCCACTTTGCCGATGTCGTGGAGCAGTGCTCCACGGCGGATATGCACTCTTTCTGCAGATGAAACACCGGCGGCTTCCGCAATTTTCAAGGTCATATCGGTTACCCTTTTGCTGTGATTATCCGTTTCGTGATCGCGCAGTTCGAGAGCCTTGGACCACCCTTCCAGGGTGGCATCATAAGCCAGGGTTAGCTCAAGATTGGCCTGCTGGATATCTTCAAAAAGCTGGCTGTTGTTGATGGCGATGGCTGCCTGCAAGGCCAGGCTTTCCAGGAAATCGAGCCAGTCGGTTTCCATTCGGAAAGGCTTCTTACCAAAGACTTCCAGGACCCCTTTTACCTCCCTCTTGACCGTTAATGGAATACAGATGTAACCGGAAAACTGGTCTCCTTTCAGCCACTGGAAAAGGCTCTCTTTATCGGGCAGGTCGTTGATATCATAGACATGGATAGTCCGCCTTTCACGTACTGCCTGCCCCGCCATCGTATCCTGGATGGCCAGGGAAAATTTTTGCAGTGATTTGCTGCGGAATCCTTTCCCGGCGGCAAATTCTAGCACCTTTAAATCGTGATTGAGCAGTAACACTGCCGCTGCATCGACCGAAAGCTGGCTGAGCAGGTGCACCAGGAGAATATTTAAAGTTAGCTGCAGGTCCTGGCTGGCGATAATGCTTGTGTCGATTGTCCTTGTTGCCTGCAACCTCCGCAGTCTTTTTACCGCTTCTTCATGCAGGGTAATCCGGTGAACAGCAGTCCCGGCCATATCTCCCAGGGACAAAAGAAGCTTCAGATTATCAGGAGTAATTTTCCGCGGCAGCGGCACGGCCAGGGTAAGAGTGCCGATTACCCGTCGGTCGACTTTTAAGGGAATGGAAGCTCCTCCCCATCCTTCAGGGACGCGATCTGGGTGCCTGAAATTTTGATCGGTAGAGAATTCTTCGGATACATAAGGTCCCCCGGTATTAAAAACCATACCGGTGATCCCTTCACCCTGTTTCAAGCTGATATCCTGCAGCTCCCGGAACCATCCCCGGGTGACGAGATGACGCATTACTTTTCTGTCATCATCATAGAGGAGAATCGCTCCAGCTTCGGTTTCAAAAGCCTTCAGTGTTTCATCAAGGAGCAGTGAAAGCATTTCTTCAACCGTTTCTGCCGATCGCAGGGAGGAGGAGACACTGTACAGAGCTTCCAGTTCGCCCAGGCGCCTTTTAAGAACGTGCTCTATTTCAACGCGTTCGGTAATGTCAATTGCCGACGTGGTTGCTCCAATAATTTTGCCCTGTTCGTCTTTTAGCGGTTCAGCGGCTATATCGTAGATATGATCTCTATCAGAAACCGGAAAAGAGATCACTTCTCTCTGTTTTTTCCCCGTTTCAATGGTTTTCTTTTTCAGGGCTATTAATTTTCTGGTTCCCTCGTTATCTGCCAGTTCATCGTCCTTTTTGCCGATGACGGTTGAAGGATCAAAATCAGGTTGGGGGTTGTGGATCCAAGTATAGCGCAGATCACGATCGACATGGGCAACGATGATCTGGGAATTCCTGATAGCGACCCGGAACCTCTCTTCGCTTTTCAAAAGCCTGGCATGTTCACGGGCAAGGCAGGCCTGATTATAAGCATTTTCAAGGGCCGCCGGTAGCTGAAAAAGATAGCCCTGCTGCTTGACCAGGTAATCAGAAGCTCCCAGCCGCAGGGCCTGCAGGGCGGTTTCCTCATCACCCTGGTCGGTAATCAGGACTGCCGGAACCGTAATATCCCTGTTCTGCTGAAGAGCTTTCAGCAGTTCCAGGGCACTTAAACCGGGCAGGCGGTAATCGATCAGGCAGATATCGCATAACTGTTCAATATAACCTGTCGAAATGAGGTCTAAGATTTTATCGGTCGATTGCTCAACTTGCAGGCGGATGTGCGGAGCATAACGTGCCAGGTGCTTGCGGGTAAGGTCAACATTAGCGGCATCATGTACAATGTACAGGACTGTTATCGGAGAAACACCCCTTTTCGAAAATGATTGAAATCTGTCCAGGGCATTTTCCAGCATCTCCGCGGCCTGCCTGAAGTAGTGGTCGTTTTTTATCATATAATCATTGGCGCCGGCTTTCAGCGCGGCAATGGCCGATTCTTCATCTCCCTGACCGGTAAAAATAACGGTGGCCAGCGGTAGATCATTTTGCCGGATTTCCGACAGCAACTCGATGCCGCTGCCGTCGGGAAGGTGGAGGTCAATTAGGGCCAGTTCGTATTGTGTTTCCTGCAAGCAGGTTTTCGCCTCCGCCAGGTTGGCGGCCACTTCGATGTCGAACTTCCGGGGAGATCCGTCCAGTGCTCTTTTTAGCAGTTCAACATCAGCCTCATTATCTTCAACATAGAGCAGCTTCATCAATTTATGTCTCCTTTCCGCCAGGAGGAATCTACAGATAAAAGGTGGAACAGTAGTGTCCGGCCAGCAGTTTATCCATAACCTTCGATAACCTTTCTTTGGTCTGTATTAATTGAACCGTTACCTACTTTCAGGTCGGTTTATATTTATAATATATCACCGGATTGTTTTTAAATCAGGCTAATGCTTTGCCATATCCGGCATCATCTTTTGGTTGACCGTCGGCAAAGTCAGTTTGCGGTTTTATGCCCCTGGCCGGCGATTTTGTTATCGATTAGTAAAAAAATATTTTCTACTCCCCTGGGGTTTGTGCCGGTTCTGAAGCAGGGCAGAACTTGGTTCGCAGCATATTCTGTCCGGTCACCTGTAAAGGATGAAAATATTTTGTCACATATATTATAGATTGTTCGGATTTTAAAGTAAACTTATTTTGTTAGATCTTTACATTATTCAGGCAGTAATAATAATCAATGCCTGCATGTGCGTGATAAGAATTTTTTATATGAAAAGCGGACGGGATATCCTGTCCGCTTTAAAATGTGCCCGAATACGGTTTATTTTATTCTATCACCGGCAAAACTTTTCACCAGCGAGTAACACATTACCAGCATAATGAGCATGAAAGGAAAAGCCGAGGCAATGGAAGCAGTCTGCAGAGCTCCGAGTCCGCCGGCAACGAGAAGAACAGCGGCTACACCCCCCAGCAAAATGCCCCATGTTGCTTTTAATTTACGATCTGGTTCCTGGTTTCCGCCGGAGGTAAGCATGGCTACAACAAAAGTCCCCGAATCGGCCGAGGTGATAAAGAAAGCGGCAATCAGAATGATGGCCAGAAGTGAGGTGATTGAGCTCAGCGGAAAATTGCCCAGCGTGACAAAGAGGGCGCTGGCGATATTTTCTGAGACTGCCGAGCTGATACCGGCATTGCCCAGGATATCAAGGTTAAGGGCAGTACCACCGAAAATGGCCAGCCAGATGAAGCTGAAAGCGGTTGGGGCGACCAGCGATCCGATAATGAACTCCCGGATGGTTCGACCGCGGGAAATACGGGCGATAAACTGACCGACAAAGGGCCCCCAGGCAATCCACCAGGCCCAGTAAAAGACGGTCCAGCCGTTTATCCAACCCTCTTCGTTAATCGGATCTGTCCATAGGCTCATATAAATTAAATTTTGCAGGTAATCACCGATAGTACTGGTCAGCAGGTTGAAAATTGACCGCGTCGGTCCGAAGAGCAGCAAAAATAACATAATCAACAAGGCCAGTCGAACGGTATTGTTGGCGATGAATTTGATTCCTTTTTCGATACCCAGAACGGCAGCCAGGGTAAACACGCCGGTAATGACGGCTATAATCAAAATGTTAATGACATTGTTCTCCGGAATGCCGTATAACATACTTAGTCCGGTGTTAATCTGCATAGTGCCGAGGCCGAGAGAAGTGCCCAGGCCGAAGACTGTAGCGAAAACGGCCAGTATATCGATGGCCTTGCCGATCGGTCCGTGTACCCGTTCGCCGAGGATGGGCTGAAAAATGGAGCTGATCAGGGCAGGCATACCTTTGCGGAACTGAAAATAGGCCAGGGCCAGACCGACAAGCGCGAACACAGCCCAGGGATGCAATCCCCAGTGAAAGAAAGTATAGCGCATCGCCAGTTCGGCGGAAGCGGCCGTCCCTGCTTCTCCGTAAGGAGGGTTTATGTAATGTGTAATCGGTTCGGCAATGCTCCAGAAGACGAGGCCGATACCCATGCCAGTGGTAAAAAGCATGGCGAACCAGGCCGGAGTGCTGAATTCCGGCTTTTCATCATCACCGCCGAGTTTAATTTTACCAAAGGGTGAGACTGCAATGCCGATGACAAAGAGCAGTACGAAGAATACGGCGATCAGGTAAAGCCAGCCGAAATTGACGGTTAAAAAGTTCAGAGCATTTCCGGCTACGATATGAAGGTTTTCCGGGAAAACGGCTCCCCAGATCACGAAAAGAAAAGTCAGCAACAGGGAAATGTAAAGCACCGTTTTTCCTACCGGGGCAGGGAGATTTTGTTTAGACTTGGATCTGGCCATGATATTTTCCTTTCTGTAAAATATGATAATGTCGTGAGCAGTATTTTATATGTTGGAGTAAATGAATGTCAAGCATTTATGCAATAATTATCAAAACGTTTAACTGACTGTGATTTTTATGGAATTTCATCACTCTGTTTTTATCCGGGCATTCCCTGTTTCGTATTTAAATATAAATACTGGCATAAAAAACAGAAACATTCCCTTTTACCAGGAATGCTTCTGTGGCAATGCTTTTTCGGTTTTCCTATTTAGATGGCAACAACATTGGCTGCCTGTTTGCCGCGTTCGCCTTCAACCACGTCAAACTCAACCGACTGGCCTTCATCGAGGGTTTTAAATCCTTCGCTCTGAATGGCCGAGAAATGAACAAAGACATCATTACCTTCTTCAGTTTCGATGAAACCGTAGCCTTTGTCCGGGTTAAACCATTTTACTTTCCCCTGCATGTTTTAAGTCTCCTTCACTTAGAAATAGATCAAAAAGAGGAATTTCCGTCAAACTTCCGTCCCTTTATCTCTTTCTAAGCAAGGGCTAAAAGACAGTTTGCGTTATTCACATCTTTTTAACACTTAAATAAACACTATCATACTTTGAAACTCATTGCAATAGCAGAATTAATTGAGCTATTTGCGCTGTAGACAAAAATTGCTTTTAAAAAACCAATTAACACCTCATTGCCAGGTAATAACGACAAAATATGTAAGTACGCAGTCCATTTTAGGCCCTTACATTATCAAAGAGATAGGCAATTCCGGTTTTTGGACACACCACTCCTCTGTCAGGAAAAGATGAACCGTCTTTTCTCAGGCAGACTGGACCAGGCTGCGCAAT
>JAGYMW010000010.1 GCA_018400435.1 Bacillota bacterium
TGCAGATTATTACACAGTCTGCAACTTCATCTATAACATATAAATCTAAATAATATGTGCATAGAATAATCTCTTTAAAAATAATCATTGAAAGGAGTTTCTTCATAATGCGTATCACCGCAGACACAGCGGCACTGGCTTCCTGTTTGGACATTATTGAAAAAGCTCTCCCTCTTCGGACTACTATACCGATCATCGGTAATATTTTCTTGGAAGCAACTGAAGATAATCTGTCCTTTTCAACCACTAATCTTGAAATGTTTATAAATTGCAGTATTCCCAATAAAAATGATCAGTCCGGTAAAATCTTACTTCCCCCAAAGATTATAGATATTGTCCGTTATTTTCCAACAGAAGAAATTAAAATAGATATAAATTGGGACAATTATCGCCTGGATATATCCGGCGGTTCATCTCATTTTAATCTCTACGGCGCAGATTACCATGATTATCCTGTTTTTACTCTTCCTGATCATACAGAAAATGAAAGCCTTGTGGTTGAACAAAATGTTTTCAAAAAAAATATGCGCAAGGTTGTTTTTGCTGCTTCCAATGAGGAAACCAGACCCGCTTTTAATGGTATTCTTTTCCAATTTAACAATCAACATTTAATCTTAACTGCTTCTGATACCTATCGGTTGGTCGTAAAAGAGATATCAAATGACAGCTGGACAATAAATAATAAAAAATGTTTGGTTCCGGCAAAAGCGATGCGAGAACTTCTCAGGATTCTAGGAGATCAAAATCAAAATATGTCTCTTTCAGTAACCGATGATCTACTGTTATTCGAGTTTGGACAGGTCCAATTATCAGCCAGGCTGCTTGACGAAAAATACCCTGATGTCAGCGGTGTGATTCCTAAAGAGTACAAAAGCAGGATCACAATTGACAGAAAGGTTCTTGAAGATACAATCAGCAGAGCTTCCCTTCTGGCGGAGGGAAAGAATCAGGCTGTTAATCTTTTGTTAAAGGAGCAAAAACTCGAAGTTAAGGTTTCTTCACAGCAGGGTAGCATGGAAGATTTTGTCCCTGTTGAACATGAAGGAGAAAATTTAGAGCTCTATGTTAACAGTCGTTTCATTCTTGATTTTTTAAAAATGGTTGATGACAATCGCATTATCATAGACTTTCACGGCGATGGTGGACCGCTTGTTTTCAGGCTTCCAAAAGATGAAGGTTACCTTTATCTGGTTTTGCCAATCAAGAAAATGAACTAATCATAAACCGGAGGAACCTGAATACTTGTATTATCTGACCAATTTAACCCTCAAGAAGTTTAGGAATTATGAAAGTCAATATGTTGAATTCAATCGCGGACTTAACATTTTCGTTGGTAGTAATGCACAGGGAAAAACAAATATTCTTGAAGCAATTTATTATTTGTCTGTAACCCGTTCTTTTCGTACCAGGCGTGATCAAGAACTGACTCAAATTGGTGATCAACTATTTTTTTTAAAAGGGGTTTTTTTGAAAGACGAGTTTTATCATGTTGTCCAAATAAGTTATCATAGGAACAGTCCTCTTAAGATTCTTTCAAACAATGAAAAGGTGGAAAGATTTCTTCATATTCAAAGCTTTCCTGTGGTTGTTTTTAGCCCGGATGATTTAATGATTATCCGTGACAGCCCGGCCATACGCAGAAGATTCTTAAACCTGGAAATTTCGAAATTTAAAGGTACATATTTCCAAAACCTTAAAGAATATCAAAGAGTTCTTCTTCAACGGAACAGATTGTTGAAAGAAAACAGATACAATTCTCATCTCAACAAAATGCTGGATCCATGGAATCAGGCACTGGTCAGCGTGGGAACAAAAATAATCCATGATCGCATTGAGATGGTTGAAGACCTGGGAAAAAAGGCACAGTTTTTCTTTAACCAGATGTACGGGGAAAAGGCAAACCTTACTTTAAATTATCGATGCAGTGTTGGCTGCTTTGAGCAACCCGATGAAACCAGAACAAAGTTTCACGGAGCCTTATCAGAGGGCAGGCGGATTGAACTAAAAAGAGGATCGACCATGTACGGGCCTCACCTTGATGACCTTAAGATCGCCATCAATGGAAACAATACAAGATATTATTCTTCACAGGGGCAAAAAAGAGCTGCAGCCCTCTCTTTAAAAATGGCCGAAGCAATGATGTTGAAAGAGAAAACGGGATTGAACCCTGTTATATTACTTGACGATGTCTTTTCGGAATTTGACAGAGTGCGTAAAGAATACCTGCTCCTTTTTTTGAAGGAAAATGGAGGGCAGTGTTTTTTAACTTCTGCTGTTGCCATTGAGGATTTACTAAAAAAAACGGAAAAAGATTATAAAGTAATGTCTGTTGAACAGGGGAGGATTGTCAGTGAAACAGGTGGGTTCTCTTGTTGAAAAGATGTTGAAAAATTGTGGATTATGGCAAGGGTACCAGCAGCATCTGCTCATTGAGAACTGGGAACAGATAATGGGCCCAGCTTTATCCGAGGTGACCAGAGCGGAAAAATTGGACCATGGTATAATATGGGTTTCAGTGAAAGATTCAGTATGGTCTTATCATCTGTCATTGATGAAAACTCAGTTAATTGATAAACTAAACAGGTATGCCGGAAATAAAATGGTCCGTGATATTTTTTTTGTTATTGATGAACCGGATCAGAAGGAATCGTAAACAATCAGTGTAATTATATTATCCAGAGCCTGTCCTTTATCATAGAATACAACAATTACCCCCTAAAAGTGGGACTGTTGCGCAGCGCAAGGAGTAAACTAATGTATTTGCACATAGGAGATGCCCAAATTGTTTTCAGCCGCGAGTTGATCGGTATTTTTAAATCTGATCAAAATGACAATACAACCAATAAAGAATTTCTCGAATCTTTACCTGAAGGAGAGATAAAGGTTATTGCAAAAGCAGAAAGGCCTAAATCTTTCATTGTTACCGATAAAAGGGTTTTTATATCCCCTATTTCTCCTCTTACACTGGGCAGGCGTCTGAAATATTCTCGCTAAAAATGCCTGCGTGTAAATGTCTGTAAAAAGAATGATATAATACTATTGTTGTACAGATTTATCTTAATTATAATTTTGTCCAGAGGTGAAGTATGTCCGCGAAAAATAATCAAAATAATGAATATAGTGCTAAACAGATCCAGGTATTGGAGGGCTTGGAAGCGGTAAGAAGAAGGCCGAGTATGTATATAGGCTCTACCTCTAGCCGGGGTCTCCACCATCTTGTTTTCGAAGTGGTTGATAACAGCATTGACGAGGTTCTGGCCGGTTATTGCAAACAAATAAAAGTAATCATCAACGAAGACGGCAGTATCTCGGTTACTGATGACGGCCGGGGCATCCCCGTTGAGAATCATCCTCAGGAAAAAAGGCCGGCTGTAGAAGTTGTTTTAACAACTCTTCATGCCGGCGGAAAATTTAACACTGACAGCTACAAGGTGGCTGGCGGTCTGCACGGCGTTGGTGTATCTGTAGTAAATGCTCTTTCAGAATGGTTGGAAGTGGAAGTATACAGGGATGGGAAGATCTACAGCCAGCGCTATGAACGCGGAAAGAAAAATACATCTATTTCCAGTCAAGTTGCACCGAGTGCAAAAAATACAGGGACCAGGATTACTTTTTATCCGGATCAAAAAATATTCGACAGCATAGATTTTGAGAATGAAATTATCATTCAGCGGCTTCGGGAACTGGCTTTTTTGAACAAGGGAACAAGAATTACCTTCAAAGATATGCGCAGCGGACGGGAAGAGAAATTTAAATACGAGGGCGGTATTATACAATATGTTGCCTACCTGAACCAGGGTAAGGAAACGGTGCCCAAGAAACCCGTTTATCTCCATAAATTGGTTGATAGTTTCGAGGTTGAAATGGCCCTTCAGTATCATGCAGGATACGCTGAGGTTATCTATTCATATGCCAATAATATTCATACTCAAGAAGGCGGCACCCATGAATACGGATTTAAAGTATCCTTAACCAGGCTCATTAATGATTTTGCCCGTAAGCTCGGCATGCTCAAGGATAATCAAAGCAATCTTTCCGGTGAAGATATCAGGGAAGGGCTTACTGCTGTTTTGAGTGTCAAACTGATGGATCCCCAGTTTGAAGGACAGACAAAAACAAAACTTGGCAATAATGATATTCGTAGTATCATGGACAATATTTGCTATGAAGGTCTTGAGGCTTACTTCGAACAGAATCCTGCTGTAGCGAGAAGGGTGATTGAAAAAGCGATTCGTGCCTCCAGGGCCAGGGAAGCGGCCCGTAAGGCAAGAGAACTGACCAGGCGTAAAAATGCCCTTGAAATAAGCAGCCTGCCAGGCAAGCTGGCCGATTGTACATCGAAAGATCCAGGTGAAAGCGAACTTTTTATTGTCGAAGGAGACTCAGCTGGCGGTTCGGCCAAACAGGGACGCGATCGCCGTTTTCAGGCTATTCTCCCATTAAGAGGTAAAATTTTAAACGTAGAGAAAGCACGCTTGGATAGAATTTTGGCCAATGAAGAAATCCGTAATTTAATTACCGCTCTCGGAACAGGCATTGAAAATGAATTTGACATATCGCGGACTCGCTATCAGAAAATTATCATTATGACAGACGCCGATGTTGACGGTGCTCATATACGGGTTTTGCTGCTCACATTTTTCTATCGTTTCATGCACGAATTAATTGATAGCGGCTTTATTTATATTGCCCAACCACCCCTGTATAAAGTGAAAAAAGGGAAGCAGGAAAAATACCTTTTCCGTGATGAAGAAATGGAGCAATTAGGCAAAGAGTGGGGCCGAAATGGAGGTATAAGTATTCAGCGTTACAAGGGCCTCGGTGAGATGAATCCCGACCAGCTCTGGGAAACTACGATGAATCCGGATACAAGAATTATAAAAAAGGTAGAGCTGGTGGATGCCATCAGGGCTGATAACATATTCGGTGTGCTCATGGGGGACAAAGTTGAACCACGGCGTAAATTTATCGAGGATAATGCCCGCATGGTTCGCAGCCTTGATATCTAACAGCAGATGATCTTCGTGATGGATCATTATAACCTGCACTATTCCGGACCTGCCGGTCAAACAGTGAATGAAATGGTCGGAAACTAGATAATAAAAAAGCCTCTCCGGTTTTCTCTGCCGGGTGAGGCTTTTTGTTCATTGGTGTTATGGTTAATGAGTCTCTGTTAATTGTTGATTCTATGAAGATCAAAAATTAACCCTTCAGTTTCTCCGCCGGGAAGATATCTAAACATGATTGTATCCTCGGGCTGCAGTTCCATCTGGTCCAGAACTATCTTGGCCTCATCCTTGAGAGTAAAGATCCTTGTCGGCAGTTCTTCCGGAACGCCGCTTATTTTTATCCCAATCTGGTCCTCTGCAACCCGGTTCATGTATCTACCCGAGTCAGTGCGGCATTCTTCCGTTTCTGTATTTTCAACAATGCTTATTGTGATTGCTTTGCCCTGTTCGGGATATGATTCTGCTAAAAATCCTTCATGCCAGACATCAACCTTTTGTCCTCGCGCCAGCTTATCCTGCCCCAGCTGTTCACCATCAAGCTCAATGACCGTGTCTTCATCTACCGCAAAATAAACGGCTCTTTTACCTCCTTCAAACCAGAGCTGTCGTGGAATGTTGACATCCTCGATTTCGCTCACTACCAGGATCTTACTTTCATCAATTTCATAAATCAAGCCGCTGATGGGTATCATTTCTTCCGTATCATTCTCTGGTTGTTCCGCCGTGCAGCCGGTGGCCATAATGAACAGGATCAGAAAGGTCAGCGAAAATAAAGTCTGTTTTTTCATGCCGATTCACTCCTCACATCTCTTTTAAATTAATAGACACTTAAAAACAGGAATAGTTCCCTGCACGTTGGGAAACATTCTCCGGAACCCTTTACCCCGATCATATTTCATGTTTTAATTAAGCTTAAGTAGCAGTATTTCTGCTATAACAAGCTGAATGAAGAACTATTTAAGCTGATTCACAGTCCAGCTTGGCTGCGTAGTTTATATCTCATGGGTTGTCAAGGAGGCCAGTACAATGACAATGATCTTGCAACTTCTTATTCCTTACTTTATTCTGGCAGCAGTGATTTTTGGGTACATTTACTACCGTTACCTCAAGCTCGGACCTGTCCTGTACAGGGTTAATAGGGCTCTTTTCGTGAAGCAAAACTTCGATTCATTGGTGCTTATTATTATTCTTGCCGTGGCATCATACTTTTTGATCCGCTATGAGCTGAATAATATAAAAGTTGTAGAAGAAGAACTGCCTTTCTCTTTCTACTTTAATATGATCTTTTACATTGTTCTGCTCATTGCTGTTGTGGCCAGGGAGGTTGAGAAACCTACACTGCGTGAAAAAGGTATTGCCTCTTCCCGCGGTTTGTGGAACTGGCAGGAGATAGGATCTTATCGCTGGTCCGGCCGTAACTTGATTGTCAATATCAAGCGTGGCAATAAAACCCGCTCTGAAATATGGTTGGTTGGTCCGATTGAAAAAAAGAATATTGCCCTGATCTTGAAAGATAAGTGCCCCCTCCGGTCGAAACGATCACGAAAGAAGATTTAATGTATTACGTAATTGGGAGGATCTTTTCCGGGCTGTGAATTTGTGATAAACTTAATAATGTTATCCATTCCAGATGCTAAGTGAATGAATGACCTTGCTTTGTCAAATTGACTGTTAGCCCGGGTATTATGGGACGGATTTTCCGGGTAGCGGTTTAGCACGTTTTTAATAAAGGAGATATTATGTCCGAAAGAGAAAATATTGTGCCCGTAAATATCTATGATGAGGTTAAAGTGTCGTTTCTTGACTATGCCATGAGCGTCATCGTCAGCAGAGCCTTGCCGGATGTACGTGACGGGTTAAAGCCGGTCCACAGGCGTATTTTATTCGCCATGTCGGAAATGGGCTCAACTCATGATAAACCGCATCGTAAATCGGCCCGTATAGTTGGTGAAGTGCTTGGTAAATACCATCCACACGGCGATGTGGCGATTTACGATACGCTGGTCAGGCTGGCCCAGAATTTCTCCATCCGTTATCTGCTTGTCGATGGGCATGGTAATTTTGGTTCCCAGGATGGCGACTCTGCAGCAGCGATGCGTTATACCGAAGCACGGCTTTCAGGAATTGCCGGGTCGATGCTGTCTGATCTGGAAAAAGAAACAGTCGGTTTCCGTCCTAATTTCGACGAGAGTCTTGATGAACCGGTAGTCCTTCCTTCGCGATTCCCCAATTTGCTGGCGAACGGATCTTCAGGTATTGCCGTAGGTATGGCTACAAATATTCCGCCGCATAATCTTACTGAACTTATTGACGCTCTTAACTATCTTATCAAACACCCTGAAGCATCAATCCGTGATTTGATGAGAATAGTACAAGGGCCCGACTTTCCCACTGGTGGTATCATTGTTGGGCATGAGGGCATTTATTCTGCCTATCAGACCGGCAGAGGGATTATCAAACTGCGTGGCCAGGCCCAGATCGAGAAAAAAGACAAAGGGCGTTGCCAGATAGTGGTTACTGAACTTCCATATCAGCAGAACAAGGCCAAACTGGTTGAAAAAATTGCCGATCTGGTCAAGGAGCAGAAGATAGCCGGGATTACCGACCTGCGGGACGAGTCGGACCGCTCCGGTGTCAGGGTAGTGATGGAGATTAAAAAAGATTATGATCCGCAGGTCATAATCAATCAGCTTTATAAATTCTCGCCCCTGCAGCAGACTTACGGGATTATAATGCTAGCCTTGGTAGACGGTCAGCCGAGGGTGCTCACCCTGAAACAGATGATGGCCTACTATTTGGAACATCAAAAAGAAGTTATCAGGCGGCGTTCACAGTATGACTTAAAAAAAGCTGAAGACAGGCTGCATATTGTTGAAGGTCTTCTTACTGCTCTTGATATGCTCGATGAAGTCATCGCCCTGATCCGGGCTTCACAGGATGTACAGGCTGCCAGAGAAGGATTAATAGGACTACTTTCTATAACTGAAAAGCAGGCTCAGTCTATCCTTGATATGAGGCTGCAGCGATTAACCCAACTGGAAATAACAAAGCTGACGGAAGAACGCGGGCAGTTACTGAATACAATCAATTATCTCCAGCGAATCCTGGCGGAAGAATCCCTGGTTCTCAATATTATCAGTGAAGAACTGGCAGCTATCCAGAAAAAATACGGTGACGAAAGACGTACGCAAATCGTTGCCGATGAAGGCGAAGTTATCCTCACTGACCTGATTTTCCAGGAAGATGTTGTGGTAACCTTAACGAATCGCGGCTATATCAAGCGACTGCCACTGACCACCTATCACAGCCAGCACCGTGGTGGACGAGGAGTAAAAGGCATGCAAACCCGAGAAAATGACCGGGTGGAACAATGCCACGTGGCTTCTACGCATGACAGGATGCTCTGCTTCAGCAACAGGGGCAAGGTTTATCTCCTTCATGTTCATGAAATACCGGAATCGGGCCGTCAGTCAAGAGGTACTGCCCTGGTCAATTTGCTGCCGCTGGAAGAAAAGGAATTCATTACGGCTACTCTGCCCATTGCTGAATTTGAAGCAGACCGCTTTCTCCTGATGGTTACAGTCAGAGGAGTGATTAAGAAAACGGCTCTGACGGAATATAGAAATACACGGAAAACCGGCCTGATTGCCCTTAACCTTGCTCCTGACGATGAGCTGATGACCGTTAAGCTTACTGATGGGTACAAAGAGGTCATAGTGGGAACCAGCGCAGGCCTTTTTGTTAGATTCCCCGAATCTGATGTCCGGCCTATGGGCCGGGCGGCCAGGGGCGTTAAGGCGGTTTCCCTGGGTGCTGATGACAGGGTCATTGGTGCTGATCTTGTCACTGCCGAATCGCGACTGCTCATTGCCTCAGCGAGAGGATACGGCAAGAGGGTCAAGGTCAGTGATTTTAGCGTTCATCACCGCGGTGGCAAGGGTATGCTGGGAATGAAGCTCACAACACAGAGCGGGCCGCTGGCGATATTTGTTGTTCTGCAGGGTGAGGAAGAAGAATTTATGATAATTACCGCTCATGGTGTGGTCAACCGCCAGAAAATGGAACAGGTTTCTTTACTGGGCCGTTATGCTCGCGGTGTAACCCTGATTCGACTTGATAAAAATGACCGGGTTGTCAATCTGATAGCCCTTGATTAGAAAAATTCTTATTTAAAGCGGGTGGATAGATGACAGAAAAGAAAAAAATTGGTATAACCGATACATCTTTACGCGACGCTCACCAATCGCTGCTGGCTACCCGGATGCGTTTGGTAGAGATGTTGCCGATCCTTGAATTTATGGACCAGATTGGATATCATTCCCTGGAAGTGTGGGGTGGAGCTACCTTTGATACTTGTATGAGGTTTTTGGATGAAGATCCCTGGGAGCGTCTGAGGCAGCTGCGTAAGGGACTGCCCAATACAAAACTGCAAATGCTTTTACGTGGTCAGAATATAGTCGGTTACCGTCACTATCCCGATGATGTCCTTGCTGAGTTTGTCAAGAAAGCTGTTACTAACGGTATAGATATTATAAGAATTTTTGATGCGCTAAATGATCTGCGCAATATGGAACAGGCTATCAAGTACACGAAGGCGGAAGGAGCACATGCTCAGGGAACGATCAGTTATACAATCAGTCCCCTCCATAACAATGATCATTTTGTAAAAATGGGATCCGATCTGAAAAACGTGGGAGCTGATTCAATTTGTATTAAGGATATGGCTGGCTTGATCGCTCCCTATGATGCCTATGAACTGGTCAGTCGACTCAAACAGGAAGTCGCCCTGCCTGTTCAGTTGCACTGCCACTATACCAGTGGGATGGCCTCCATGTCGTATTTAAAGGCAGTGGAAGCGGGAGTCGATGTTATTGACACAGCTAATGCAGCACTGGCTATGGGCGCCAGCCAACCGGCAACGGATAGCATGGTTGCCGCTTTGCAGGGAACGCGCTATGATACCGGTCTCGATCTTGAAATGCTGGCAATAGTTAGCCAGCATTTCAAGGAAATCAGCTGTGACTATGAAATACCGCGGGACGTTCTGGCGGTCGATACAAATGTCCTCAGCTACCAGATACCGGGCGGGATGATTTCCAACCTTGCTTCCCAACTTGCGGAACAGAAGGCTACTCATCTTTTAAAGGAAGTTCTTGCCGAAGTTCCTAAAGTTCGCGCTGATCTTGGTTACCCTCCCCTGGTAACACCGAGCAGTCAGATAGTAGGGACACAGGCGGTAGTCAATGTCCTTACAGGCGAGCGCTATAAAATGGTTTCAACTGAAATTAAGAACTACCTGCGCGGTCTTTACGGCAGGCCTCCCGGTGAAATAAACCCGGATGTCCTGGAAAAAGTGCTCAAAGACGAACAACCCATCAGCGGACGGCCGGCCGATCAGCTCAAACCACAGCTGGAAGAAGCCAAAAAAGAAATAGCCGAATATATTGAACAGGAAGAAGATGTCTTGTCTTACGTTATTTTCCCCAATGTAGCCATCGATTTTTTCAAGCGACGCAGGGGCATACTCCCTCCGTTGGAGCTTAAAAATAGCTGTGACAGTGGTACAGTAATCAATGCAGCAAAGGATCCGAAGAGCGAAACGGAAAATCCGGCCCTGGCTGATCTGCAGGCGGTAGACGAATCGCTGATTGGCAGTGATGAAAGGAATGTCATTTACCCCGCTTAAAAAATAACCTTAACAGAAACCCTGCAGGATAAAACAGCCATGAAAACAGTAAAAATTTGGTTACCGAAAAAAAATAGTGCGTTTCTTGTTGACACCCCCGGGTGGTGGATCTATAATAAAAAGCAATCTCTCATTGAAAGGCCATGATGGGCAGGAGTAAGCGGCGGTGTTTTTTTCAGAGAGCCGGGGCAGGTGCAAACCGGTAAAACATGTCGTTGAAGGTCGGTCCGGAGCTGTTCGGCTGAATTACAGTAAGCCGAACCGGGTTGATACCGTTACCATGATCAGCAAGAAGCATTATCCTGAAAAAATAATGCTGAAAAAGGGTGGTACCGCGGAGGAAACCCTTCGCCCCTTTGGGCGGAGGGTATTTTTATATATTGATATATATTATGGGAGGAGAGAGTGGAAGGTGAACCGGAAAATTTTTATGAACGGGCGGCTGGTTCCGGAAGAAGAAGCGGTAGTATCTGTTTTTGATCATGGTTATCTCTATGGCGACGGTGTTTTTGAAGGCATCAGAGCTTATAACGGCAGGGTCTTTCGATTGGAGGAACATACCTGCAGGCTTTTTGATTCAGCAAAATCGATCATGTTAAATATCCCCTACAGCAAGCAGGAGATGAACAGGGCCATTATTGATACAATCAAGGCAAACAATTTGCAGGATGCATACATACGAGTGGTAGTTTCAAGAGGAACAGGCGATCTCGGTCTTGACCCGAGGAAATGCAAAGAAGCGCAAGTTGTGATCATTGCCGATAAAATAACGCTTTACCCGGAAGAACTTTATGAAAAAGGACTTAATGTAGTGACAGTAGCCACCCGCAGAAATATGGCGGATGCTCTCGATCCCAAAATCAAGTCTCTTAATTATTTAAATAATATCCTGGCCAAAATTGAAGCTAACCGGGCCGGGGTCCTGGAGGCGCTGATGATCAGCGGTCAGGGATATATTTGCGAAGGGACGGGAGACAACATCTTTATCCATCGCAAAGGGAAACTGATTACTCCGCCACCTTATCTTGGAATCCTTGAGGGAGTGACAAGGGCGGTTATTTTAGAAATTGCAGAGGAAGAAAATATTCCTTTCCAGGAAGCACCCTTTACAAGACACGATCTTTATACTGCCGACGAATGTTTCTTAAGTGGTACTGCCGCAGAACTGATCCCGGTTATTGAGGCTGACATGCGGGTTATCGGTACCGGCGAACCGGGTCCGGTAACCGGGCGCCTGATAAAAAGGTTTCGGGAACGCACCAGCAGCGAAGGAACGCCTGTCGCTTAATTAACGGGCTATTCTTTTTAGTTGACCATTGTAATGCAGACAATTTTCAAGGCAGACAGGATCATGGACAGTTAATAAATAAGCGGAATGAACCTGAAGGAGGTTTTATTATGCGCAGTCATAAAGCAACCCGCGGTGTCGACCGAGCACCTCACCGTTCCCTGTTTTTGGCGGCAGGTTTTCACCCTGCTGAACTGGAGCGGCCCCTGGTGGGGGTGGCCAGTTCAGCTAACGATATTGTGCCGGGTCATGTTCACCTGGAGAAAATAGCCGAAGCGGTCAAGGCGGGGGTGAGAATGGGCGGCGGAACGCCAATTGAATTTACGACCATCGGTGTTTGTGACGGTATTGCCATGAATCATGCCGGCATGCATTACTCCCTGGCCAGTCGGGAACTGATTGCCGACAGCATTGAAGTGATGGTCGAAGCACACTGTTTTGATGCCCTGGTCCTGGTAACAAACTGCGATAAGATTACACCGGGGATGATGATAGCCGCGGCCAGGCTGAAGCTGCCCACAATAATGATCAGCGGAGGGCCTATGCTTGCCGGAGAAATTGACGGCAAAAAGATAGATTTAAGCAGTGTATTTGAAGCAGTTGGTTCTTTTCATGCCGGACGTATGACCAAAGATGAACTGGAATATATTGCTAATAATGCCTGTCCCGGTTGCGGTTCCTGTGCCGGTATGTTTACAGCTAACTCCATGAACTGCATGGCGGAAGCGCTGGGATTGGCCCTGCCCGGCAACGGGACCATACCGGCAATCAGTGCCAAGCGTTTGCACCTCGCCAAAGAAGCCGGCATGCGGATTATGGAGTTGCTTGAGAAAAATATCAAAGCTTCAGATATTCTCGTCCCTGATGCTTTTGAAAATGCCCTGGCAGTCGACATGGCTCTGGGTTGTTCAACCAATACATTGCTTCATCTGACAGCGCTGGCCTACGAATGCGGACTGAAAATAGATTTCAACCGCGTCAATGAGATCAGCAGGCAAACACCGCAGCTTTGCCTTCTCAGCCCCGCCGGTCAGAACAGGATTGAAGATTTGGACCGAGCCGGCGGAATTAAGGCGGTGATGAAAGAACTGCTGCAGGCCGACCTGCTGAAAAAAGAACTCATTACCGTGACCGGTAAAACTGTTGCCGAGAATTTGGCAGATGTAGACGGCGCAGACGGTAAAGTCATCAGACCTATAGACGATCCCTATCGGCCGGAAGGAGGCCTGGCGGTTCTCTTTGGCACACTCTCTCCGGACGGTTCTGTGGTCAAGCAGGGAGCGGTTGCCGCTTCAATGCAGCGTTTTGAAGGGAAAGCGCGTGTGTTTAACAGTGAGGAGAGCGTCAGTGCGGCGATTAATCGGGGCGAAATAACCGAGGGCAGCGTGGTGGTAATTCGTTACGAGGGGCCCCGCGGTGGACCGGGTATGAGAGAGATGCTCTCACCAACTGCTGCGCTTGCTGGAATGGGTCTGGACGAGAAAGTAGCTCTGATTACCGACGGACGTTTTTCCGGTGCGACAAGAGGTGCCTCGATTGGTCATGTTTCACCGGAAGCTGCTGCTGGTGGACCCATTGCCCTGGTTAAAGACGGCGATCTGATATCTATAGATCTTCCGAAAAGAAGGCTTGACTTGAAGGTCCCCGAAGAAGAACTGCAGCGAAGGAGGGCTTCCTGGAAACGACCTGAACCGAAAATCAACCATGGTTACCTGAAAAGGTATGCCAGGCAGGTTTCATCCGCCAGCAGCGGGGCAGTATTCTATGCCGACAATGGCGAGGGGAAGGATCAGTAATGAAGAGGAAAAGAATAATTAAGGGCTCGCAGATGATCCTGTCAGCCCTGGAAAAGGAAGGGGTCGAAGTTATTTTCGGTTTCCCCGGGGGTGCGGTCCTGCCGCTTTATGATCAACTCTATGATGCGCCCTTTAATCACATCCTGACCAGGCACGAACAGGCAGCCGTCCATGCTGCCGACAGTTATGCCCGCGTAACAGGCAAGCCGGGGGTGGTCTTTGCCACATCCGGTCCCGGGGCGACGAACCTGGTGACGGGGATTACCAATGCCTACATGGATTCTGTACCACTGGTTTTAATTACCGGTCAGGTTGTGCGGAGCCTTATCGGGACCGATGCTTTCCAGGAAGCGGATATTACCGGTATTACCATGCCCATCACTAAGCACAATTACCTGGTAAAATCAATAGAAGAACTGCCCACAGTGATGTCCGAAGCTTTTTATATAGCTTCCACGGGCAGGAAAGGTCCTGTTTTAATCGACGTGCCGAAGGATATATTTGATCTCGAAGGGCCCTTTCAATATGAGCAGAAATGCCATATCCACGGCTACAACCCGACGTATAAGGGTCATATCGGTCAGATTAACCGGGCGGTTAAAGCAATTCGGGACGCAAAAAAACCGGTCATTTTCGGTGGAGGGGGGTTAATTCGGTCCGGGGCTTCGTCAGTCCTGGGAGAACTTGCTGAAAAAGCCCGGATCCCGGTGATTCTGTCACTGATGGGCCTTGGCGCTTATCCCGGAGACGGTGAGTTATTTCTCGGCATGCCCGGAATGCACGGCTGCGTAACGGCTAATTATGCCCTGACGGAAGCTGATTTAATAATTGGTGCCGGGGTGCGTTTTGACGACCGGGTTACCGGCAAGCTGGATACCTTTGCCCGGCAGGCTAAAATTATTCATATTGACATCGATCCCGCGGAAATCGGGAAAAATGTAATGATCGACGTGCCCATCGTCGGCGATGTGCGGCTGATCCTGGAAGAGCTGATGCAGAGGTTAAAGCCCGGTAATACTGCCAAATGGTTAAAGCAGATTAAAACGTGGCAGGATCAGTACCCCATGCCCATGGGTAGGGAAGACAAAGTGGGGAAACTTAGACCCCAGTATGTAATCCGGGAACTGAGCCGGCTCAGTGATGAAAACACCATTGTTGTTACTGATGTGGGGCAGCACCAGATGTGGACTGCTCAGCATTTCGTGATCCGCAAACCCAACACGTTTATCACTTCCGGAGGATTGGGGACGATGGGTTTTGGCTTTCCCGCTGCTATTGGGGCCAAGTTTGCCGCTCCAGATTCACGGGTAATCTGTATAACCGGTGATGGTGGCTTCCAGATGAATATTCAGGAGCTGGCCACGGTGGTCAAAAACCAGGTTGATTTGACTATTGCCCTGATCAATAACAGCTATCTGGGCATGGTCCGCCAGTGGCAGGAAATGTTTTATGACCGTCGTTATTCCCATACCGGCCTGCAGGACGGCCCCGATTTTGTCAATGTCGCTGAGGCTTTTGGCGCCAGGGCATTGCGTGCAAGCACTGAAGATGAGGCCACAGAGGTGATAAAGCAGGCCTTTGCCATGAAGGGCCCTGTTTTGATCGACTTTGTTGTTGAAAAGGAAGAAAATGTCTATCCCATGGTAGCTCCAAACCGGGCGATCAATGATATCATTATCGGGGGTGATGAGCAGTGAAACATGTGCTGGCAATTATTGTAGAGAACAAGCCGGGAGTTTTGACCCGTGTTTCAGGCCTCTTCAGCCGCCGCGGGTTCAACATCGAGAATATCGCCGTCGGTGAGACGGTTACTCCCGGTATTTCCCGCATGACCGTAACCGTCGAAGGCAATGAAAGGACCATTGAGCAGGTTGTCAAGCAGCTCCATAAACTGATCAATGTTATCAAGGTGAGCAACCTGGCCAGTGAGCCGACGGTCATGCGTGAGCTCATGTTAATAAAGGTGAGGGCTGAAACAGGCAGCCGCAGCGATATTCAGCAGATCGTTGAAACATTTCGCGGAAAAGTAGTTGATGTTTCTCCTGATTCAATGATCATCGAAGTAACAGGCAATGATGAAAAACTGGAAGCGATCAAACTGCTCCTTCAGCATTTTGGGATCAAGGAAATTGTCCGTACCGGCAAAGTAGCCCTGCTGCGCGGTTCTAAAGTAACCCGGGAAAGCTGATTTAAAGAGCGATGAATTGAACTGCAAGAACCTGACAGGGGGGACATACTATGGATAAAAAACATCCACCAACCGGATCTACCATGGTGGAAAAGATTCTGGCTGCCAGAGCAGGCCAGGAGAAAGTCAAACCAGGCGAGCTGGTCAATGTGACCGTTGATCTGGCGCTTGGCAATGATGTAACAGCACCCGTAGCGATCAAGGAATTCAGCCGTTTTGCATTGGATCAAGTTTTTGACCCCGACAAGATTGTCCTGGTGCCGGACCACTTTACCCCGAATAAAGACATTGCTTCAGCTGAGCAGGCGATGGTTGTCCGTCGTTTTGCCGAAAAATATAGCATTAATAATTATTTTGAAATAGGGAGAATGGGCATCGAACACGCTTTACTGCCCGAACAGGGGCTGGTATGGCCCGGTGCGGTGATTATCGGGGCTGATTCCCATACCTGTACTTATGGGGCTCTCGGAGCATTTGCCACTGGCGTCGGCAGTACCGATCTGGCGGCGGCAATGGCTACTGGTGAAGCATGGTTCAAAGTGCCTCCGACGCTGCAGTTTATCTTCAGCGGTACTCTGCCCGAATGGGTCAGCGGAAAAGACCTGATCCTTCATACAATTGGGCAAATTGGTGTTGACGGGGCTCGCTACAAGGCAATGGAATTTACCGGCCCGGTGATTGACAATCTATCTATGGACGGACGCCTGACTATGTGCAACATGGCCATCGAGGCGGGCGGCAAATGTGGTTATGTCCAGCCCGACGGGATTACTTTTCAGTACCTGGAAGGAAGGGTAACAAAATTATATCAGTCAGTTTACAGCGACAGTGATGTCGAATACGAAAAAGTATTTCACTTTGATATCAGCAATCTTGAACCGCAGATAGCTTTTCCTCCGTCACCGGATAATGTGCGGCCTGTTTCCGAAGCAGGCAATATCAAGATCGACCAGGTGGTGATCGGTTCATGCACCAACGGAAGGATCGAAGATCTTCGCATAGCAGCCCGGGTCTTGCAAAATAAAAAGGTTCATCCCCGGGTCAGGTTGATCGTGTTTCCGGCAACCCAGCACATTTACCGGCAGGCCATTGAAGAAGGCTTGATCAGCATTTTTGTTGAAGCGGAAGCGGCAATCAGCACACCGACATGCGGACCCTGTCTCGGCGGACACATGGGGATCCTGGCCCGCGGGGAAAAAGCTCTTTCAACAACCAACCGCAACTTTGTCGGGCGGATGGGTCACCCGGAAAGCGAGGTTTATCTTTGCAACCCGGCGGTGGCTGCCGCATCGGCAGTAGTAGGCAGAATCGTGCACCCCAGGGAGGTTGTCTAATGATACTTGAAGGCAGGATCTGGATTTTTGGTGATAACATTGACACTGATGCAATAATCGCTGCCCGTTACCTGAATACAAGCGAACCGCAGGAACTGGCTGCGCATTTGATGGAAGACATTCATCCTGAATTCCCCGGCCTTGTGGAACCCGGCGACATTATCGTTGCCGGTCAAAATTTTGGCTGCGGAAGCTCCAGGGAACATGCTCCCCTGGCGATTAAAGGAGCGGGCATCTCCTGCGTAATCGCCCGCAGCTTTGCCCGTATCTTTTACCGTAATGCCATCAACATCGGCTTGCCAATCCTGGAATGCCCGGATGATTTGTCAATGCTTCAGGAGGGCCGTGACAGACTGCAGGTTGATCTTGATGAGGGCAAGATCACTGCCCCTGGGAGCGGGCTGGTCTACAGAGCGATTCCCTTTCCGCCATTTATGCAAGAATTGATTGGCCGCGGAGGCCTGATTGAATATGTTAAATCCCGTTTGCAAAAGTAGCCCATCCTTTTTGATGCTTACCTGCGTCGGATTCTCAGTAGAAATCTATATTCAGGCAGATCAAAAAGAACCATTTACTATTTGCATTTTATAAGCGATAATGTTAGGGTGTAACCGGAAGGAATATGCCTGTGAACAGGTAACCGATACACCCCCATTATTTTATTTTTGGCATTAATATTTGCTCTGATCAGCGCTGCGATCGGGCGATTTTGAGGAGGCTGCTATATGAAAAAGTACACCAGCGAAAATATTCGCAACGTTGCCCTGATTTCCCACGGCGGTGCTGGCAAGACTTCTCTTGCTGAAGCGCTGCTTTTTACATCGGGGGCAATTAACCGCCTTGGGAAAATTGAATCGGGTAACACAACTACCGATTATGACCCCGATGAAATTAGAAAGCAGGTAACCATCAATGTCGGCCTCGCCCCACTCGAATGGGACGAAGTTAAAATTAACCTGCTTGATACACCGGGCTATTTTGATTTTATCGGAGATGTTCTCGGTGCCTTAAGGGTGGCCGACAGCGTGATTACTGTTGTCTGTGCTGTATCCGGTGTTGAAGTGGGAACTGAGAAAGTATGGAGCTATGCCGATGAATTTAATCTGCCCCGATTTGTGGTGATCAATAAATTGGACCGTGAGAATGCCAATTTTGAAGGCACCCTGGAACAGTTAAGAGATCATTTCGGTCTCAATGTAGCTCCTCTCCAGATGCCCATTGGTAAAGAAGCCGCATTCAAAGGGGTTGTCGATCTGATCGGCCAAAAGGCCCTGCTCTTTTCTGAAGAGGGTATGAAAGTTTCCGAGGAAGCCATTCCGGCGGAACTGGAAGCTGCGTCCGGTGAGATGCGTGAACGGCTTATTGAAGCTGTTGCCGAAGCTGATGATTCCCTGCTTGAAAAGTATCTCGAAGGGGAAGGGCTCAGTGATGAAGAGGTTTACAGTGGCCTGCGCCAGGGGGTGCTGGATGGTAAAATTATCCCAGTTCTCTGTGCCGCTGCGACAAAGAATTTTGGCTCGCAGCCTCTCCTGGATATCATTAAACGCTTTTTGCCATCCCCACTTGATCAAAAAGAGGTAAAAGGTCATTTACCCGGTAGCGAGGAGGAAGTGACCAGGAAAACCAGCCCTGATGAACCCCTGTCGGCTTTTGTCTTTAAAACCCTGGCTGACCCCTATGTAGGCCGGATTAATTATTTCCGTGTTTATTCCGGTTCTATAAAGCCGGACAGCCAGATTTACAACTCAAGCAAAGAAACCGTGGAACGTTTCGGCCAGGTTTTCTCCATGAGAGGGAAAAATCAGCTAAACATGGACGAAATAGTTACAGGAGACATTGCCTGCGTAGCCAAGCTGCAGGAAACGGCAACCGGAGACACCCTTTGTGACCGCAGCAATCTAATTGTATTCCCGCAGCTCAATTTCCCCGAGCCGGTTATTTCCTTTGCCGTTGAACCGAAGACAAAAGGTGACGAAGAAAAAGTGAGCACCGGTCTGAGCAGGTTTCTGGAAGAAGATCCGACTTTCAAGCTGGAAAGACGGGCGGAAACCAAGCAGACAGTCATTTCCGGCCTTGGTGAACTTCATCTGGAGATTATCGTAAGCCGCCTTGCCCAGAAATTTGGGGTTAATGTTGACTTATTCACCCCCAAAATTCCCTACAAAGAAACCATTCGCAATCAGGCCAAAGTGGAAGGTAAACATAAAAAACAGTCCGGAGGCAGGGGGCAGTACGGCCATGTGTTCCTGGAACTGGAACCGGCTGAAAGCGGACAGGGCCTGATCTTCGAAGATAAGATTTTCGGTGGATCTGTACCCCGCCAGTATATCCCTGCTGTGGAAAAAGGAGTGCGGGAAGCAATGGAGGAGGGTGTTGTGGCCAGCTACCCGGTGGTCGATATAATCGTCAGGCTGGTCGACGGTTCTTATCACACGGTTGACTCTTCTGAAATGGCTTTTAAAATTGCCGCTGCCCAGGCTTTCCGCAAAGGGATGGAACAGGCCGGGGCTATCCTGCTTGAACCGATTGTTGACGTTGAAGTGATTGTCCCGGAAACTTTTATGGGAGATATCATGGGTGATCTAAACAGTAAACGGGGCCGCATCCAGGGGATGGAACCGGAAGGCGGTCTGCAAAAGATCAAAGCCCAGGTGCCCATGTCGGAGATGTTTAAATACTCCATTGATCTTCGATCAATGACTCAGGGACGGGGATTCTTTACCATGGCATTTTCACATTATGAAGAAGTTCCCGCACAGGCTGCCGATCAGGTTATCGCCGCTGCCAGAGCAGCCAGGGAAGAAGAGTCTTCATAGAAATAAGATAAACAAACATTACACTGAACAGGAGGCTACCCTAGCGGGCCGCCTCCTGTTTGCTAAAAAGACGCCGAAGCCTCTTTTCTATTTTGCTCAGGATCAGACGGGCGAAAGCAAAAAGAGGTTTGATATCATCGCCAGCCCATATGGCATGCGCTTTTCGATGCTCAAACCACGGTTTCAGAACCTCGTAGATGGTGAGCTGTTTTGTCTTGAGATAGCTGAAAATGCTGATTGAATCTTCATAGGCGTGCCAGAAGGCCCAGGGCATATTTTCTGTTAGATGTTTTTCCGGTAAAGGATCGCCGATCAAATCCCGGTACATAATATAAGTAAATTCAATTCCGCATTTGTCAAAGAGGACATTAAGGGTGCTCAGGCGGGCATTGATTTCGATGAGATAATATTTTTCGTTGCGCGGATCTTTTTTAAATTCAATTTCGCCGTAACCCCGGTAACCAAGGCGTTCCATGTACTCCCTGCCCAAAGTGATCAATGCGGGATCGTAATACTGGTGGGTGAAGGTCGACGATCCAAAATTGATTGGGAACTGCCGCAGTTTCTGGGCGCTGAAAGTATGGGTTGTTTTTCCATGGTTGTCAATATAAGCATCAAAGACATACATGCGGTCATCAAAACCGGGTATTACCTCCTGGACCATTACTTCCAGCCCGCTTGTAGAGGCTGTATTTAAAGCTTCCATTAGTTTTTCCCGGTCGGTGGCATAGAGGCATTTTTGGCGAAAAACCCTGACAAATTTATGAGAGAGGGCCGGTTTGATTATGCAGGGGTAGTTGATATTTCCGGCGATGTGATCACTATCGCTGCCGGGCATGACTGTATAGGTAATTGGTATACGCAGCTGAAGATCGCGGGCCAACTCACTGAGTCCTTTTTTATCTATTATTTTTTCAAGCAGCCCGGTGGGCATTGCGGGAAACCGAAAATAAGGAGCCAGTTCCTCCGCGTAACGTGAAATCATAAGCGCATAATTATCAGCGGCTGCCATCAAGACCGGCTTTACGGAAAAGCCTTTGCCGAAGGATATTAAAAAGTCGGCCAGCTCTTTTTCATTGTGGTTTATGTCCGGGCAGAGCACTTTTTCGGTAACATAACGGGAAGAAAGAGCGTAAGCGGTTGGAAAATGATAGTCCAGAGCATAAACCGGGACACCCCTCCTGCCAAGAGTCCGGATCGCTCCTAGTGCGTTGTAAAAGTTAGCCCCGAGTATGACTGAAGGTATATTATGCAAGTTTGTTTTCTCTCCTTTAATAACCATATAATTGAGAGGGATGTTAGTTAAGACAGACAGTCTTTAAAGATTTCACAATGTAAACTTTACAGCTACTGGTCGTAATTTGCAAGTGAATATGAATAGGTTCCCTTCGGATGATCATATCTCTATTTGGGTCGGCATGTCACCTAGTAATAATGAAAGTGCAGGTAGCTGCTGGTTCTGTTCCCCGCAGTGATATAGGGCTTTCTCCTTTTAACAAGGTTATTTTAGGGTAGAAGTAGAGACGGTATTTTAACTTAATATGTTATACTCTTTATATCCTAAGCTTGGAAACAGTAGATGGAACTGGAGCTGATTTTATATGAGACGCAAAAAGGTTGCACTAATTTTTGGCGGTCGTTCGGGAGAGCATATGGCATCACTCAGGTCAGCGGCCTCCATAATGGAAGCTATTGATAAAGATATTTATGAAGTTGTGTTAGTAGGCATCACCAGAGAAGGCCGTTGGTTTTCCGGGTCGGACATTTGGTCCGCTCTTTGGGATAACCGTTCACCTCGGCATTCTGCAAGAGCCGCATTGCTCATCGATCCCACTTCCCCCGGGCTGTTACTGCAAAAGACAAATACTTTAACGGAATGGTCGTTTCAACCGCTTGATCTTGCCTTTCCCATTCTGCATGGCACCTATGGGGAAGATGGGACAATTCAGGGACTGTTGGAGATGGCCGGTCTCCCTTATGTCGGCTCAGATGTGCTTGCATCTAGCGTTGCTATGGATAAAGTGGTAATGAAAATTCTTTTTCAACAGCATGGGCTGCCGGTTACTCCTTATCTGTATTTCAATCGGGCTGAGTGGGAAAGCGATAATCAAGTCTGGTTGGAAAGAATTAAGGGAGAGATCGGATTTCCTTGTTTTGTCAAACCTGCCAATCTCGGTTCCAGTGTGGGTATAAACAAAGTACATCGCGCTGCTTATCTGGTAGAAGCTGTTAAAGAGGCTTTACTCTACGATGATAAAATTATTGTCGAAGCCCATATTGATGGGAGGGAACTTGAATGCAGTGTAATTGGTGATATTGATATACATGTTTCATGCCCTGGTGAAATTGTCCCCTGTAATGAATTTTACGACTATAAGGCAAAATACTTGGATAGTCGCACGAGATTAATTATACCTGCAGAAATTGAGAATGCTTTTGTAAAGCAACTTAAGAAATTATCTATCCAGGCTTTTCGTACAGTTGAAGCCTGCGGTCTGGCACGGGTTGATTTCTTCCTGCGATTGCGGGATAGGCAAATTCTTGTCAACGAGATTAATACAATGCCCGGTTTTACGTATACTAGCATGTATCCCAAGTTATGGGAAGCCAGCGGGATCAAATACAGCGAACTGATTGACCGCCTGCTTAAAATAGCCGAAGAACGTTTCCAACGTAGGCAATCTCTGCTCTTCTCACCTCCGGAGTAATGGCTGATCTGCCAATGATCAGACTGGCTATCTTGGTGCTGAGAACCGGTAAGGGAGGAAATAAAAACGGCAATGTTGAAGTAATCAGGCAGTTTCCCGATAGTTCTTTAGATACCTGTTAGCGGGGTGATTACTATTACTGAGGAACAGCAGTCCCTTTTTGAAATTCTGAACAGCGGCGGAGAAAAAACGGATGACAACACAGATCCTGTTACCAGGTTGCAAGAACTGGAAAAGACCTGCCTGGAATGCCAGAAATGCGACTTAAGAAAAGGTTGCCGTCAGGTAGTTTTTGGTGGGGGTCATCCACAGGCTCGTCTTATGCTGGTCGGGGAAGCCCCCGGAGCGGATGAAGACAGACTGGGCACTCCTTTTGTCGGCCGCGCTGGACAGCTTCTTGATCGCATACTCAATGCAGCGGAAATTGACCGGGCTGATGTGTACATAACAAACATTGCAAAATGCCGCCCGCCCGGCAATCGCCTTCCCCTTCAGCCGGAAGTAGATGCTTGTCTGCCTTATTTGTTCGAACAGTTGGAACTGATCAATCCAGACATAGTGGTTTGTCTGGGAGCGCTGGCAACCCGGACATTAATTGATAAAAAGGCTTCTATCACCAGGATGCGCGGAACCTGGCATGAAAAAGATAAACGGCGTTATATGGCCACTTTTCATCCTGCTGCCCTGCTGCGTGATCCCAGTAAGAAAAAGCAAGTATGGGAAGATTTTAAAGAATTAACACTTTACTACCACCATCTTGGGGAGGTTCAGCAGGATCGATGAATAAAGATCTGGTCCTACTTGTTGATGATGAAAAAACCCTGGTCAAAGCTCTTACCTTTAACCTGGAAAAAGAAAATTTCAGGGTAGAGCAGGCTTATGACGGCGAGGAAGCCCTGCAAAAAGTTTTTACCCTTGCCCCAGATATCGTGGTCCTTGACCTGATGCTGCCGGGCCTGGACGGATTCGAAGTGTGCCGTCGCATTCGAAAAAAACTTGATGTGCCCATTATCATGCTAACCGCCAGGAGCGAGGATATTGACAAAGTCCTGGGTCTTGAACTGGGAGCGGATGATTATCTGACCAAACCTTTTAATGCAAGAGAACTGGTTGCCCGTATCAAGGCAATTTTACGACGCAGTGTCGTTCGTAATGAAAGTACCAAAAAATTGATCCAGATTGGCGATCTGCAGGTGGATCTCCTCCAGCACCGGGTTCGCCTCAGGGAGCAAGAAATCAGTCTTACTTCCAAAGAATTTGCCCTGCTCAGTTTTCTGGTAGCAAATGCCGGAAACGTTTATTCACGGGAGCAACTTCTCGAACAGGTGTGGGGTTACGATTATTACGGTGATGTGAGGACTGTCGATGTTCACATCAGGCATCTCAGGGAAAAGCTGGAAAGGGATCCGGGCAACCCTGATTACATTTTGACCGTTTGGGGAACCGGTTACAAGATCAGGGAGGACCGTTAATGGCCTGGTTTTACAGTATTCGTTTCCGTCTTACCGCCACATTCCTGGCCATTATTCTGGCCGTGATGATTATTATCAGCCTCTTTTTATATAACACCCTTGAACATTATTATTTGAACAATCAGCGAGAAAGTCTTGAAATGTCCGGCTTTCTTGCTTCTGATTTTTTGATCGGCCATCTCAGTGGGCAGATCGATTCAGTGAGACTGAGTACTCTTGCTGAAAATATGAGCCGGCAGGCTCAGGCAAGAGTTATTTTCACCAACCAGCAGGGAGTGGTGGTCGGAGATTCAATCAGGGTTGGCGGTTTGCTCAACCAGACCCTTGATCACGAGGACATCAGGAAAGCACTCACAGGAGAAACAAGCAGCAGTGTCAGCTACAGTGAAACTACTGGATATCAGGTTATGCAGGTGTCCATTCCGGTCAAAGACGAGAATGACAGCATCGTCGGCATAATTTTACTTTCTACTTCCCTGGAGGATTTATATAAAACTCTGGATGATATTCGTTCTTTTCTTCTACTGGCCACCGTCCTGGCTATGGCCATTGTCGGAGGAGGGGCAGTGGCACTGGCCCACCGGTTTACCGGACCCCTGGAAGAACTGACTACGGCAGCCAAAAGAATGGCCGAGGGCAAACTTAACCAGCATATAGAGTTTTCTTCTGATGATGAAATTGGCAGGTTGGCCGATCAGTTCAACATCATGGCCAAACGGCTCGATTATTACACCAGCAATCTGAAAAAATTTGCTGCGGATGTGGCGCATGAAATACGCACACCGCTGACAACAATGAGCCTGCTGACAGGATCGCTGAAGGAGCATGACATGGAGCCCCAACAGCAAAAAGAATTTATTGAAGATCTGGATAACGAGCTTGAAAGGCTGATCGCTCTGGTTAATGATCTGCTGACCCTGTCAAGGTTGGAAAAAAATCAAATTGGAAAAGAGAGTATTTCTCTCAATGTTTTGATGAGGGAAATTATCAGTGAGAACCAGTACCGTTTTGCCAGGGCCGGCCTGGAGCTGAGTGGTGAAATGCCCGATGAGGAATTAACCGTGCAGGCCACCACCCTGCAGCTGCGTCAGGTAATCGGCAATTTGCTGGACAATGCTTTAAATTATACGACTCCGGGGGGCACGGTCAGGGTCCTGCTTTATAAAGAAGATAGGGAAGTAGTGGTTGCGGTGGAAGACACAGGTTGCGGCATACCGGAAGAAGACATTGATTATATATTTGAGCGTTTTTTCCGTGTGGACCGGGCTCGTTCCCGGGAAGCCGGCGGTACCGGTTTGGGGTTGGCCATAGTAAGTGAAATCATCACCAAGCATGAAGGGCGAGTCTGGGTGGAAAGCGAAGAAGGAGTTGGCAGCCGTATCTATTTTGCTTTGCCTCTTGTGGAAGAATGAACTTGTTAGAAAATCTTAACCTTATTTTAAAGTGTATGCAATAAAATGAGATTTTGTTGTGTTAGAATTGTTATACTCTGGCTTTATAGCCCGGAGGTGTTGGGATATGAAAAAAATTCAACCATTTTATTATATAATCATCCTCACCGGTCTCTTTATCATTGCCGGATTGGCTGTTTACATAATTCAGCTTTTGCCCGGCGCTGAGACTTCTGAAATTACCATTGAGCCACAGGGAGAGAATCAGGGAGAAGCTCTCTATGATCTCTGGTTTAGCAGCGTGAACGTATATGATTTGACCGTTGATCATGCCCTCAACAGGATTTTATTCAGCGCTGACAACAATACTATCAGCCTTCTCGACCGGGACAGGAAGTTGCTCTGGGATAAGACATTTTCCACTGCCCCCGGTCAGGCGAAAATATCCTCTTGCGGCAGTTATGTGGCCGTTGGCACCGCCGGGGGAAGACTCCACTTTACCTCCACCGATCAAAGTTATAGCTGGGATAACGAGGGGGATCCCGTTGAACATATTGCTCTTTCGCCCACTGCCTCCTGGATCGCCGCTGCTCGTTCTGAGCCGACATATAACCTTCACCACCTCGATCTTTTCAATCGAGAAGGAGAATTGCTCTGGACGGTTGCAACGGGACCGATTGTCAACATCTTTCTGTCCAGTGAATACCTGGAGCAGGCCAATGTGTTTTATACCCACATGGAACAGGAGGAGCCCGCCATAGCAGTTGTTAATATGGAGGGTAAAGAACTATGGCATTATCAGGGGCAGTCGCTGGCTGATGTTTCCAAGCATGGCAGCCATCTTGCCGCAGTAGCGGGCAATAAACTGATTGTTTATGATTCGCTTGGCTACACCCTCTGGGAAACCGAACTGCCTTTTGAACCGGAAACGGTAATTTTTAACCCCCAGAATTATAACCGCCTGCTGGTATACGGGAATCGGGAAGGAGTGGGAGAAAATCTTTATTATTTTGACCTGGCTGAAGATTTGCTCTGGATGAAACGTATACCCGACGGTTCACTTATTGCCTTCACTGTCGGCGGCCAGCATATTGTAACTGCTTCCTGGCGGCATTACCGGGAAGATTATACCCAGATGATTCTCATGGGCCAGGACGGTAATGAAATTAACAGTTGGGAAGTGGCGATGCGAGTAAATAAATTGACCATATCAGGGCATCCTTATCTAGTAGTGGTTTGCGGAGAAGACGGCTATATTGATCTGATTGATCTGCGCCCGCTATTGGATAACAACGGTGAACAGAAAACTGCCGCCGAATCTGTTTATAATCCCGTCAGAACTGCTCCTCAGAATGGCGAAAGCAGGGTGACACTATATTTTATCGATGAAAACACCAATCTGGTCCCGGTTAGCCGAACGGTGGGCAATACTGATAATCCCTACCAGACGGCACTCGATGAATTGATTCGCGGACCTTCCCGCGGTAGTGCTCTTTACCGGACTATCCCCGATAAGAATATCTATATTGAGGCTCTCTTTGATCCTGCCTCCGGGCAACTGACCCTTGATCTGTCCCCGGAACTGGCCCAAATGTCCGGATTAGCCCGGAGCACCGCAGCGCTTGAGTCGATTCTCTATACAGTCGGCGCCTTTCCTGAAGTGCAAGAAGTTTACCTGACTTTGAATGGTCAGGAACTTGCCGTCTTCGGGGAAGGGATTACCCTCAACCAGCCTCTTGAGCCGAAAAGGCGGCAATCTCCGGTATACATACCGGTAAACAGCGGGAACAGGTATTACCTGATCAGCAGGGAAGGGGTTCTGGAAGATATTTCTTCTCCAACCCTGGTTTCACTGGTTGAACAATCTCTGCAGGCCTGCCGTTCCCTGCCCTTTGTTTCTTCCGACCTGGTCCTGAATGATATCGAGGTATCGCCGGAAAAAGTGCAAGTTGATGTTTGCAGTGCTTTGCAAGAGCTGTTTCCCGCCGAAAAGGCAGAACAGAAGAGGTTAAGAGTTACCCTGGTTCTCGACGCTCTGTTTATGACTGTTTTTGCCAATACCGACACACAGCGAGTGGAGATAACGGTCAACGGAGAGAGCTGGGTCCCGCCGGCCGGTTATCCTTCTCTAACTCGTTTTTACGGGCAGCCTTTTTTTGTCAATCCCGAGCCATAAGATCCGTAATGAGCAAATTATTTGTCAACCCTCCTTCTTTAAGCTAAAATATACGAAAAAGCGTCGAGGAGACAAACAATGCAAAAGCTTAAAGAAGAAATCGGTCAGGTCCTTGCACCGCTGGTCGACCTTGATCCGTCTGAAGTAATTAACCTGCTGGAAGTTCCTCCGGAACCGGAATTTGGTGATCTCGCTTTCCCATGCTATGTCCTGTCGAAAAAACTGAAGAAGGCCCCTCCGTTGATTGCCCGTGAGCTGAGTGAAAAATTGGCTGATGAAGAAGGCCATTTTTGGGGAAAAGCTGAGCCAAGAGGGCCGTACATTAATTTTTACATTGCCCCGCAGTCATTCAGTCAGGAAATCTTAAACCAGATCTGGCGGCAGGGTTCAGAATACGGCCATACCAATATCGGAAATGGTGGCAATTTGCCTATAGATTATTCCTCGCCTAACATTGCCAAACCTTTCGGAGTTGGACATATTCGTTCCACGGTTATCGGTCATGCTCTCTATCTTATCTACAGGGCTATCGGCTATAACAGCATTGGCGTAAACCACCTCGGTGACTGGGGGACCCAGTTCGGGAAGCTGATTGTTGCTTTTGAGCGATGGGGTGATCAGGAAAAACTGGAATCTGATCCAGTGAACTATCTCTATCATCTCTATGTCCGCTTTCACCAGGAAGCAGACAAGGACCCCGCTCTGGATGATGAAGCCCGCCTGTGGTTCAAGAAGCTGGAAGCGGGCGAAGAAGAAGCGACTGCTTACTGGAAGAGCTTCAGGCAGCTCAGCCTCGATAATTATGCAGTTATTTATGATCTGCTGGGGATCAAATTCGAGCACTTCCACGGGGAAAGCCACTACAATGAAATGCTTGACGATGTAATCGAACTGGCTCTCGAGAAAGGCATAGCCAAAGAAAGTGAAGGGGCCTTGATGGTTGACCTTGAACCGCATGGCCTGCCCCCGGTTATGCTGCGGAAAAAAGACGGCGCCACCCTTTATATCACCCGTGATCTGGCGGCGGCCATCTATCGTCATGAGCGGTTTCATTTTGCCCGTTCTCTTTATGTGGTCGGGGCTGAACAGACACTTCACTTCCAGCAGTTGTTCAAGGTTCTGGAACTGCTTGGTTTTGAATGGGCTCGGAATTGTGTGCACGTGCCCTTCGGTTTAATTCGTTTCAAAGAGGGGCGTATGTCGACCCGGGCAGGGAAAATAATCCTGCTGGACGAAGTTTTGCAGCGGTCTATCAATCTGGCCCGCCAAATCATTGAGGAAAAAAACCCTGATCTCGAGGATAAGGAACATGCCGCCAGGGCTGTCGGAATAGGGGCAGTCCGGTTTGGCGATCTCAGCAACGATCGTATCAAAAACATTGAATTTGACTGGGATAAAGTGCTTGATTTTTCAGGTGAAACAGCAGCCTATATTCAATATGCTCACGCCCGGATCTGCAGTATCCTACGCAAAGCAGAACCGGATTACCGGCAGTGGGACGACAGGGCAGTTGCCCTGCTGACCGAAGAGGAAGAGGTTACTCTCATTAAAACACTTGCCCTTCTGCCCGATAAAATTATTGCCTCTGCTGAAAATTACCGGCCTTCTATCCTGGCTCGCTATCTCATTGATGTGGCCCGGGAGTTTAACCGGTTTTACCATCACTGCCCGGTATTGAACAGCAGCAACGATTTAAAACACGGCAGGCTGCTGCTCATAGATGCCGCCGGGCAGGTTATTACCAACGGGCTGGGTTTACTGGGCATCATTGCACCAGAAGAAATGTAGACATGCAACATTACCGGTAGGCAGCGCAGCAACAGGGAGGAACACTAAATGCTTGATTTAAAATTTGTCCGTGAAAATCCTGAAACAATCCGCCAGGCTATGGAAATGAAAAATGAGATAGGAGATCTCGACGGGGTGCTGGCCCTGGACAGCGAACGGCGCGATCTACTTAAAGAAGCAGAAGAATTAAAGCAGCTTCGCAACAGGGTATCAAAAGAGATCGGCCAGGCAGGCGCCGACAGTGAAGCGGCGCAGAAGAAAAAAGAAGAAATGAAGGAAGTAGCGGCTAAAATAAAAACACTTGATGAGCAGTTGCGTCAGGTTGACAGTAACATGGAGTTGCTCCTGCTCGGTTTGCCCAATATCCCTGATCCCGTAGTTCCTCCGGGAAAGGATGAATCCGACAATGTTGTGGTGCGCCGCTGGGGAGAAATACCGCAGTTTTCCTTTGAACCCCTTGCCCACTGGGATATTGGTACCAATCTCGATATTCTCGATTTTCCCCGTGCTGGTAAAATAACCGGCAGCCGTTTTGCCCTCTATTACGGGGCTGGTGCGCGTCTGGAAAGAGCGCTCATTAATTTCATGCTCGACCTGCACACTGCTGAGCACGGTTACCGGGAAGTATTTCCTCCCTTCATGGTTAATACGGCCAGCATGACCGGGACGGGCCAGCTACCCAAGTTTGCCGAGGATGCTTTCCGGGTTGAAGGGACCGATTATTACCTTATTCCTACCGCAGAAGTGCCGGTTACCAACCTGCACCGGGACGAGATTTTGGAAAAAGAACAGCTGCCCATCTGTTATGTTGCTTACAGTGCCTGTTTTCGAGCGGAAGCCGGTGCGCACGGCCGTGACACACGCGGCTTGATCCGCCAGCACCAGTTCAACAAAGTCGAACTGGTCAAATTTGTCCGCCCCGAGGATTCCGACGACGAGCTGGAAAAACTAACTAATGACGCTGAAAAGGTCCTCCAGCTTCTCGGCCTGCCCTACCGGGTTATGCTGATGTGTGCCGGCGATCTCGGCTTTGCCCCGGCGAAAAAATATGATCTCGAAGTATGGTTGCCCGCTTACGACACCTACCGGGAGATCTCTTCCTGCAGCAATTTTCACGATTTCCAGGCCCGGCGAGCCGGGATCCGCTATCGCCCCTCAGCGGGTAAAAAAACCCGCTTTGTCCATACCCTCAACGGTTCAGGGGTAGCTGTGGGAAGGACGGTAGCGGCTATTTTGGAAAATTACCAGCAGGAAGACGGCAGCGTGATCATCCCTGAAGTTTTAAGGCCTTATTTTAACGGCGAAGATAGAATAACAGCCCAGTGATTCAAGAAAATCAAAAAAGGTTGATGCTGGGACAGATACCGCGGTGAGTGGTACCTGTTTAACTGCAGAGCCAATCCTGCTGACAGCAGGATTGGCTGTACCAATAAAGCCGGGAAGAAGTTGTCTGCAATTTCTAGTTGTATTCGAGCGGCCATCAGTATGAGGATTTTTATAATATCAGTAAAAGAAGCCAATTGAGAAAAGGGAGGCACTATTTTATGGCCAGAAAGATAACGGCGGGTATACTAGGCGGGTTGCTCGGCTTCATTGCCGGTTTAATAGGCGGAGCTTTTCTTGGTCTGGTTATTGGCGGAACGTTCTTTGGATGGCTTGAAATTCCCGGCTACCCTCTTATGCCGGCATATGAATTGGCAGCATATATAGGCTCTGCCCTCGGTATCCTGATTGTTACACCTCTGGGGATTAAACTTGCCTTGAAAATAGCCGGCCGTAAAGGTAACCAGAATTAAAGCCTGCAATTAATTGTTGATACAGTTGATGGCTAAGGTAAAGTTTCACAAAGATTATAATCACGTCAATCTCCGCAGGGAGCAGCCAACCTGCTTTTTAAAACCCCATGTTTTCTCCCACAATAAGAACATGCATATCCACGCCAGATGGTTTGCCTTCTATGATTGTTGTAACATTACATATTCTATGAGGCGAATTACAATCATGGCATTTACCTGTTTTAGCACAGGGGGTGTTTAATCCAAGACGGCGGGCATTTAAAGGGCAGGCAACATCTTTCACCCGTTGCAGGGCAGCATCAAGGTTTTCGGCAATTTTATTAATTCCTGCTACGACCAATACTTTCTTCGGACCAAAGACCATCGAAGCGACTCGATTGCCGGTGCCATCAATGTTGACCAGCCTCCCATCCTCAGAAATTGCATTGCTGCTGCACAGGTATGTATCTGCATTCATTGCTTTGTGACGGATCACGGCAGCTTCTTCCGGGTTTTTAGCATGCCAGTGCCAGTAAACTGTGCATCCTTTCTCCTTGAGCAGTAATTCTATCTTAAGTTCGTTAATTGTTTCTGACCCGCCGATTCCTACGGTGCTGTGGGGCTGGATATGGGACAGCACCCACTTTGCAGCCTCTCCTCGATTTTTAACATAAGAACAGGGGATCTTTCTTTTACTGAACGCTGCCAGTAACTTTTTGATTTGATCATTCACTGCTTATCATGGCCACCTTTCTTTTGCATGGCTGCTGCCTCAGTATTTTATCAGCATTTGATGGATCATCTTCAACGAGAACGGCATGAATAGTTGCTGTAATTATACAGTATTTTATTGTTTTTGTTCCCTTCTTCCCAGTAGCTAACCTTGGTTAAGTAAAACCACTTTACAAAATAGCAAAGCTTTGTAATAATCATTATAAATATTGTAAAAATAAAGAGGTACACTTTTCCTACTTTTCTTGATACAGTAAATTTGTCAATGGTAGATAATCAAGTTGCAAGGTGGGTTAATAATAATTATTTGAGGCATAACATTGGAAAAAAGAATAAATTAACATCTTTTAATATGAACTTTACTTTTCTTAGAGTTAATGATTTTGGAAATTATTTGTACTGGATATCTTGGTGTAAAGAAATGAGCCATCTATTAACTGAAAAAACCGAATCAGAATGGAGATCTCGTGTGGTAAAAAACCATTAAATCCGATTGTTTAAGAATGCCAAAACCTTTATTTTATGCCGGAAATCAAATTCGAGATTATCAAAAACATAGGAATCTTATCAGAATTATCAAATGTTTGGACAAAAGAGCTTAATCTGGTCAGCTGGAATAATCGAGAGCCGAAATATTACCTTAAAGATTGTAATCCTGAGCATGAGAAGTACAGTAAAGTTGTTACATTGACAGAAAAAGAGTTAATGAAGTTGAAAGAGGTATTGAGTGAGATGTATAAATAACATTGAATATTTGTCGATAGTCGGTTTCCTTGTCTACTTTAATGGGGCAAGATCAGTCGATCAGGATGGGCGGTTATGGATGTCAATCTTTGAGGGAGTTTTGCGATGCGAACGATATTGCATATAGGTTTTTCTCATGTTAACGGTGCTATCAACCTACACCGAAATGGTTGTAAGATAGAAGAATGCGTTTATTAAATTTTTCTTGAAAATAAATTAAGAAAACGCTACAGGAGTAGCTCTTAATAATAAAATAGAAGGTGAAACAATGAAAGTTGACTTTTTAGATCATCTTGTTTTAACAGTATTAAATTTGGAAAGAACAATTGATTTTTATAAACGACTATTAGGAATGCATGAGATAACTTTTGGGAATAACAGGAAAGCTTTGGTGTTCGGTGACCAAAAAATCAATTTACATGAATATGGGAATGAATATGAGCCAAAGGCAAAAATAACTTATCCTGGTTCAGCTGATTTATGTTTTATAACAACTACGCCAATTAACAAATACAAGAAATATTTGATAAGCCATGGTGTTTCGGTTGAAGAAGGCCCTGTGAAGAAAATGGGAGCTAAAGGGGATATGCTTTCAATTTATATTCGAGATCCAGATGAAAATTTAATTGAAATATCAAATTACAAATAAACATTTATTTTCACCTTAATGCGCGAAAACAATCTCTATCGCGATTATTCCCTGCAGGAGTTACTTGATGAACTCGATATTATTGAGCGCTTTGAACACCCTGGCAAAAAGCACCACCTGGGCGAGGCAACTAAAAAGCAGATCGAGCTTTACCGGTTACTTGAGATGGAGCCTTCGGCATAGGTATAAAACACTGGGAATTCAGGTAGAAACGTCATCTATGTCACCAAGTGATCTACACGTATTCAAAAATAATTGTTTGTTTAATGTAGCGATTTATATTTTTTTGCTGGAACAGAAATTTATATTATAAGTGACTGATGAACTGCCCCAAAATAGTTTCTAACCCCAAATCTCCAAAGTTAGCTATAGAGTTTTTCATATTGAAGGAAAGTTTAAAGTTTAATGTCTTGGTACATGATTTCTGAAAACATACTAATTTTATCAGAGCTTCATGATGGTTAGTAATGCAAATATTTAAAACTAGCGCTCTTAAAAACAAAAACATTCATACCATGAGGGTAGTAATAAATAATTTTAGGTGAAGCACTATTTTAAATATCTCGAGAGTATCGATTGACACTACCTTTTTCCTTTGTTATACTGAAAAATGCCAATCCGCCTTTGGGAGGGGTGTCCGAGCGGTTTAAGGAGCTAGTCTTGAAAACTAGTGACCCGAAAGGGCCGTGGGTTCGAATCCCACCCCCTCCGCCAGAAGAGAGTACGGAGAGATGGCCGAGAGGTCGAAGGCGGTCGCCTGCTAAGCGATTAAGTGGGTAAAAGCCTGCTTCGAGGGTTCGAATCCCTCTCTCTCCGCCATATGCGCCCGTAGCTCAGTCCGGATAGAGTAACTGACTACGAATCAGGAGGTCGCAGGTTCAAATCCTGCCGGGCGCACCAGTAGAATAAGGGGTTTTGAGCTTCCACGAAGAGTAAGAAGGAGCCAAAACCCCTTTTGTACACACTTTAAATAAACTAACAAGCATTAGAATTTAAAACTCCTTGTCATGGCAAGAAAAACTATAGGTGATATATGGCGAATAATGAACACGAAAGAATGATAGAAATTCCATATAAATGGGTGAAAGAATATAATAGCTTAATGTATGACTATATAAAATCATTAGATACTAGTAAACTGTCAACTCTTAAACTGTGGGTAAAGTTTTTTCAATTTTATTCTGGCAGAATCAGTGGTAAATTGCCAGTCTATTGTTTTTAAATTATCATTATGGTTAATCTCTCAAGCTGATAGTTCAGCACGAAGAGAAGTGATCGTTGCAATTCTGCGCCCCAAGCACTGCCTGGTCATGGCGCTCAGTTCTATCTCAGCGATATTTAAAAAGCTGCCATGTTTAGGCTTATAGTGTATCTCCAGTCGCTTAACTAGACTGCGTGCTATTTCTGGCGGAAAAGTTTCATAGAGAGACGAGATTGAATAGGTATTTAAGTTGTCCATCACCAACCGGATCTTTTTAGCTTCCGGATAATGAATATCCAGTAGTTCTCGAATTTGATTAGCCCAGTCAATTTTAGTTCTGCGTTCACTTACACTCACATGTCACCAGCTGGACAGTAGTTCGGTAAAAACAAAGATACTGCAGGTTTCCTTGCGCACGTAGTCTCCATCTTGTTTTTCAGGAATTCCGGGCTTCATCGGAAGGGGAGACCTGAGGTCATCGAGCAGCTGATACTGCTTTTCATCCATGCAAACGACTGGATAGTTACCATCATAAGGTTGCTGATATAGGTCAAGGACATCTGCCATACATGCGACAAAAGCAGCATTCTGCTTGGGTGGGATACACCAGCATTTACGTAGATGAGGCTTGAGTTCGCTTTTTTAAAAGGCGGCCCACCGTCTCATGGGAGATGCTTTCAATGAAATTTAGCTCTACGGCTTTATCAGCCAGAAGCCTTAGTGACCATCTAGACCTACCTTCAGGGGGCAAGAGCATGAAGGAAAATTTGGAAAGTGGTTATCTGAACCTATTGAACCCTATTATACATTGCGAATTATGCCGGCGATATATTTGAGCTACGACCTGCCTGGTAATTATCCCACAGAGAAGCAGGCTGCAGAATATGTGGCAAAAATAGCTAAAGAAAAAGAAATTAAAGCAAGCAAATGAGATAGAATAGACTTAATAGCACAACATTGTTATAATTTAGATAGTTAACATAGTCCCTTAAGAACCCGAAGCACAAATCGGTGTATAGTTGTTCTGAGATTTTGACCTTGACGTCCATACTACTGGAATGGTCAAAAAACGTTTCGGTTCCCGGATATAAACGTTTTTAATAATTGTTGTAAAATAAAAATGTTTGAAGTCTCAAATTAGGAGGCAAACGGCATGGGAAACGGAAAAGACAAATACCGCCTGCTGGTAGAGAACCTGCCCGACGCCTTTGCCTATCATCAACTGGTGGTAGATGAAAATGATAACCCAGTAGACTACATTTTTACAAAGGTAAATCCTTTCTTTGAAGAGATAACCGGGCTGAAAAAAGAAGATATCCTGGGCAAAAAGATTACCGAGGTCCTGCCTGACCTTAAGTTTTTTGATTTTGACTGGATTGGTGCTTACGAAAAGGTAGTGCGTACCGGGAAGAGCGTTCATTTCGAAGCTTTTTCAGAGCCGTTGGGCCGCTGGCACGAAGTTGTTGCCTTTAGTGACGGAAAAGGTTATTTCATTACAGTGTTCAAAGATGTGAATGAATTAATAATAGAAAACGAGACGACAAAAAAAATAATAGGTTATGTCAATAAATGCCAGGAATATTCAACTGATACATTGGATTACAACTTTTTCACAGATACTATTATGGAATTATCCGGAGCAATATTTGTTATTTTAAATTTAATTTCAGAAAAGGAGAAAAGCAAAACCGTTACCCAGGCCGTTTCCGGTTCTAATGGCAATCTTTCCTGGGTGAGAGAGCTGCTGGGTTTTGACCTGGAGGGAGCTGTGTGGGAAACAGACCATGAAAAAATGGGTGTTAGCAGTAAAAACGGTCTGGTTTATTACCCCTCCTTTTCCGATATCGATAATTACAATTATTCTGCCCTGATACCGGTGCTAAAGAAGATAGAAAAATCCATGCGGCCCGTCAGCCTGTATGTTATGGAGATAAAATACCTGGGGGAACCCTTTGGTGTTGTGACTTTGATTATGCCCAAAAACAAGGACATGGAAAATAAGGAGATGCTCGAGCTTTATATTAATTATTTAGCAACAACCATTAAGCGTCTTTGGTCAGAAAAATCGTTGAGGAAGTCGGAGGAACGTTACCAGGATCTGGTGGATAACATAAACGAAGCTATAATAGTTACCCAGGAAGGGATAATAAAATATGTTAATTCCCAGGCAACCGAGCTTTCCGGTTATTCCAAAGAGAAAATGCTATATTCTTCCATAAACGATTATATTCATTCCCATGACCGGGATATGGTTTTGACGAAACACCACCGGAGGATAGAAGGGGAAGAATTCGAAGCTCGCTACCAGTCCCGTGTAGTTAAAAAAAATGGGGATATCAGGTGGGTGGAGATAAGCGTGATGGCGACCGAATGGAACAACCAACTCGCTACCCTCAACCTGCTTTTGGATATTACCGAGCGAAAACAGGCAGAAGAAAAAATTCTTTTCTTGAGTTATTATGACCAGCTTACTGGTCTTTATAAACGTACTTTCATGGAAGTAGAGTTGCATCGGCTGGATAACAAGAAGCAGCTGCCCATCAGTATCATAATGCTCGATCTCAACGGGCTGAAATTGGCAAACGAGACATATGGGAACGCTGTAGGAGATGACATGCTGAAGGGCACAGCAGATATTTTAAGAAAATTCTCCAGGAAGGAAGATATTATCGCCCGCTGGGGTGGTGACGAGTTTGTTATTGTTTTACCACAAACCAAAGGAAAAGATGTAGCAGCTATAACCAAAAATATAACTAAAATGTGTCGCGAGAATTTTATAAAAAATATCCCCCTTTCCGTAACAGCAGGTGCTGCTACGAAAAACAGAACGGACATTGCCCTGGCAGAAATTATAAAAGAAGCCGAAGGCGATATGTATAAAAACAAGCTTGTTGAGAGACAAAGTGAAAAATACAGGCTTCTGGGCGGTTTTTTAAAAACACTGGCCGAGAAAAGTTTTGAAACCGAAGCTCATGTGCAAAACATGCAAAGGGTAGCTATAAAAATTGGAGAGAAACTAAGACTCCCCGAAACCGAGCTTAGCCGTTTAAAATTACTGATAATGCTGCACGATATAGGCAAGATAAATATACCCGGAGAAATTTTAAAAAAGGAAAGTTCTTTATCGCCAGAGGAATGGGTGCTTGTGAAGCAACACCCGAAAACAGGTTACAAAATTGCACGCGCCGCAGAAGAGTTTGCCCACGTGGCTGAAGATATTCTTGCTCATCATGAACGCTGGGACGGAACCGGCTACCCAAATGGATTAAAAGAGGAAGAGATACCTCTACTGGCAAGGATCACAGCTGTTGCCGATGCTTACGAGGTGATGACCAACGGCAGGCCTTACAAAGAGGCCATGACCAAAGAAGAAATTGTTAAAGAGTTTAAAAGATGTGCCGGTAAACAGTTTGATCCGGAGCTGGTGAAAATTTTTTTATCGATTTTGGAGACAGAGATATTGTCAAAAGAATAAAGGTTATTATCTTTATCTTGTATTTACTTTAACAGGAACTACTTTGTTTCAGGGATTATCAATAAAAATAATACTCCATGATATACCCTATGATATACCCTATGCCATACCCCACCGAAGATCAGTAAATGGTAAGAAAGCCCCACTTTAAACCTTTTAATTGGGGGAAATTCATAGACTGTTTTTTAATCGGAGGTCGTCTGTTATGTCCCACGATGAAAACCAAGTCGAATCCCAAAAAGAAGAGATTGCTACACTTAAAAATCTCTTAAGTGTCTCGGGAAAATTACTCCACATGTCGGCAGAATCAATTGACTACCAGGTAATAACCGATGGAATGAAGGAACTATCGGGTGCCTGGGTTGTCGGCATAAACACTTATGAAGAAGGCGGTACTAAGAGCATTACCAGGGCCTTTAGCGGTTTTCCCTCTGCAATCAAGCAGGCATCAAAATTTCTCGGTTTTTCGCTTACGGGCAAAAAATGGGATGTCATCCCTGAACGGGTGCGCAGTTTACAGGGAGGCAAACTTGTTCAATATAACAACCTCAATGAAACATCCATGGGTGCAATATCCAAAAATGTAGCCCAAATACTGGAGCGCACCTTTAATATCGGCTATGTTTATGTTATTGATCTTTCCTACGAAGGAAGGGAATCGCTCGGTGATATAATTTTCTTCATAAAAAAGGGTGAGAAGATCAAAAACAGGGAAGCAGTTGAAGTTTACGCTGGCTTGATCGGCAGCATATTAATGCGGGTTCGAACTGAAAAAGCATTACAGGAAAGCGAAGCCAAGTTCAGGACTTACATGGAAAAAGCTCCTCTCGGTGTTTTTGTGGCAAATATGGAAGGGCATTACCTGGAAGTAAACCGGACAGCATGCCAGATGAGCGGTTACACAGAAGAAGAACTGTTGAACATGAGCATCCCAGACTTTCTTGCTCCGGAATTCCTGGAAAAAGGCATGAACATGTTTAAAAATTTGCTGACAGAGGGTTATTTAGAAGATGAAATTATGGCACGCAAGAAGAACGGGCAAACTTATTGGATCAATTTAGCTACAGTAATAGTTGATAGCAATAGAATTATCGGTTATTGTCAGGACATCACCGAGCGCAAAGAAAATGAAGAGCGAATCAAGGAACTAAACTGCCTTCATAATTTTTCGCGACTGCTGCGCAAAGAAAAAATCAACCTGGAAAAAATACTGGAGGGAACCGTTAAGCTTTTGCCCTCCGCTTTTCAGTATCCCGAAGATGCGGGTGCTCATATTACCTTTAAAGAACGTGAATTCAAAACACAGAACTACGAACAGACCCCCTGGATAATAGCTTCGACCTTGGAATTATACGGCAAACAAATTGGAAACATAGAAGTCTGTTACTATAAACCGCCTCTTCATGAGAAGGATCCTTTTATCAAAGAAGAGAAAATGGTGCTGGAAACATTAGCAGAGCATTTAAGTCGTGTTATTGAACAAATACAGATTGAAGAAAGCCTGCAAAAAAGCAATAATCAGCTCTCTATTACCTTACATTCTATCGGTGATGGTGTTGTTGTTACCGATGCCAGCGGGAAGATTACTCGCCTGAATCCCCGGGCAGAAAAACTCACCGGTTGGTCAGCAGAAGAGGCATTAGGCCGGGCCTTAACTGAAGTGCTTCATATTGTAAGTGCAAAAACCGGTGAACCGGTGCCTAACCCTGTGTACAGTGTGATTAAAACAGGAAGAACACAGGATCTGGCAAATGATACTATTCTTGTAGCTCGTGATGGCACGAGGCACCATATCGCCGACAGTGCAGCCCCCATTCGAGATCATGAAGATAAAATGTTCGGTGTGATCATGGTCTTTTCTGATATAACCAAGCGCAAAGATGCAGAAGATTCCTTGAAATACCAACTTAGATTTGAAAAGATGCTTGCCGAAATATCCAGCATTTTTGCAAGTTTGCCTTCAGATCAATTAGAACAAATTATTAACCATACCCTGGAACAGATCAGCGAGTTCTTTCAGGTTGAACGCAGCTATGTATTTCAGTTTTCTGATGATGGCAAGCAAATGAGCAACACTTACGAATGGTGTGCAGATGGAATTAAACCGCAAATGGATAGGTTACAAGGATTACCTGTAGATATATTCCCCTGGTGGATAGAGCATATCAGAAACAAAAAATATTTAAATATTCCTGATGTGGACAGCCTTCCACCCGAAGCAGAAACAGAAAAGAAAGAATTAAAGTCCCAGGATATACGTTCTCTTTTATCCATATCATTGATGAAAAACGGCATTGTTTTTGGATTTCTTGGCCTTGACTCGATGAAGAAGAAAAAAGTGTGGACAGAAAATGATGTAATGCTTTTAAAAATTGTAGCAGAATTATTATCAAATGCCTATACAAAAAACATTGCAGAAGAAAAGATACGATACCTGAGTTTTCACGACAGTCTCACAGGGCTTTACAACCGGGCCTACCTGGAAAAAGAAATGCAAAGGCTGGATACTGAAAGACAGCTGCCCATTGGGATTATTATGGCTGATTTAAACGGTCTTAAAAAGATTAACGATACTCTCGGACACTTAGTGGGAGACGATATGTTAAGGCAAACAGCCGAAATATTAAGAAGCTCTTGCCGCGGTGAGGATGTTATTTCCCGCTGGGGAGGGGATGAATTTGTTATCTTTCTGCCGCAAACTACAGAAGAAGATGTAAAAACTATATGCCATAGAATAGATGAGAATTGCGATGCAACTTATACCAAAGACATCCCTGTTTCCATGGCCTTGGGATATGCTATCAAGAACAGCTCCAAAAATGATCTTCTAGAAATATTTAAAGAGGCTGAAGAGAACATGTACATAGATAAACTTGCTGACAGACAGTAGGCATATAGTTATTTGACATCGGGCTGATGGAATTATTTTCTCCATTTGTCCAGATTTAAAAGCAATAATACTGAATCAGGAGGTCGCAGGTTCAAATCCTGCCGGGCGCACCAGTAAAATAAGGGGTTTTGAGCTTCCACGAAGAGTAAGTAGGAGCCAAAACCCCTTTTGTATTTTAGATACACAATTTATGAATTTGAACCTCTACACAATTTGTATTCGAAAGCTCTAAAACATTTTTCCATTGCAGGTTTAAAAATGCTTAAAGTACACCCGGAATTAAGATAGTTCTTTACCATAAGCTATTTTCCCCTATCGATAACTTGATGTAGTCTTTT
>JAGYMW010000100.1 GCA_018400435.1 Bacillota bacterium
TGAAGAATTGGAAGAGGAGCCTGAAGAACCGCAGGTAGAACCGGAAGAGGAAGAGGAAGAGGAAACACCGGCGATTATTATAGTAGAGCCCGAGGAGCCGCAGACGGAATTGCCTCTCCCGCGGACCGACGGAATGTCACTTTCCCTCTTTGCTGTGGGTATAGTCTTAGTGATGGCTGGTGCAATGATACGGAAGGGCAGATAATTTGCAATTTATGTCAATAAAAAAAGTAAATAAAATTGTTGACAAAACAAAAATTGTAAAGTATAATTTATTCGAATAATTACATATTTAATACCTGACCGATAGGGCAAACCTGTTGAAAAGCAGGGGCGCAAAGCCAAAGGGTCTAAGGCTCCGCAGGGAGCGATGACAGCCTGGCCGGCCGAAGCAGGTATTTTTGTCTTTACCTATTCTCATGGGGGTGAAACAGTTGTACTTATTACTGGCCGAAAACAACTATATCTCATCCAGAGAAATAAAGACCCTGCTGGTAAAAAACGGTCTGGAATATGAAGTCTTGAAATGTTCTTCCAGCGATGCCCTGCTTGACATCGCCGAGAAGCTGATGCCGGATATCATTATCATTGATTTCGACCTCTGCTTGAACCGTTCAGAAATATTCATCCGGGAAATCCGTATGCTTAGCTCTAAAGCCTATATCCTGGCTTTTGTTAGTGCAGGCCACTTTGAGAAAATTTCCGGAGCAATTGAAACGGGAATCGATGATTACATGATTAAACCGCTCCGGCGGGAAGATATAATAATGAGACTGATGCTGGGACTGCAGAGGAGAGCTGTTCAATCAGAACAGCCTGATTTTACTGCAGAGGAGAAAAAGGAAGAAGAAAAAGACAGATGGGAAAAGGCTTTTAACCGGAAGCCTGATGAAAAAGAGGAGAAAAGATCGTTCATTTTTTATAACCGCAGTAAAAAAAGTAGTGAAAAAATAAAAAATGATTGTGATGCGGAGCTGATTAACTTTGTCGACCTCCTGCATAGATCAGAGAGAGATGAAATAGTTTCTCCTGTTGCAGAAGAGCAGGTTATAGAAGACTTTGGGGAAGAGAAGGACAGTGCAATTTTTAGCGATGAAAAAATCGATGATCAAGAAGACGAAACATTTATTGATGATCTAATACCGGATCCAAATGGTGAGAGCTTACCGTGGCCCGATGAAGAAAGAGCTTATTTTGAAAACGAAGAAGAGCATATGGAATCGGACAAGATGGTTGATGATGACAAGCCTGATAAGGAGTTGGAACAAGATGAAGGATCATCTTTCCAGGATTGGATGAAAGAACCGGAATTTTGTTCTGTAGTTGAAGAAGAAGTTGACGTTGCGGTCAATAATTATTGTCCGCCGGCAGAAACTGCAAAGGAAGTGGACGAGCCCGGTTTCAGCAGCAAAAATCAGGTAGAAGAAGAAGAAGAAGATGAAGATGATGTTCTTTTCGAAGAAGAAAACGTTCCACTAACAGATAAGATCGAAAAATCTAAAGAACTGCTGCAGGAGATGGAACTGCCGGAGCAATGGAAGCAAGCTGAAGATTCGAATACGCCGGTTGAAAATGAAGTTCCCTTGAAAGCGGAGGAAGAAAGAAAAATAGAAAATCAGGAAAAACATGAAACAGTGAAAATAGACGACTCCGAGCTATTTGGGGTTCAAAGCGATGGAAGCCGCCCAGATAAGAGTGAATTTGAAGAGCTCTTTGGGGCCGGCGAACCTGATTACAAAGAGCAAAAAAAAGAAGTTTACTCCGAAGATTTTTTTAATGACCAGGTCTTAATTAACACAGATCAGGGACAGCCTGGAAAAGCAGATGCGGAAGAGAAGCCGGCTGACCAGGGGAAAAATAAAATTATCGGCAGTATTCTAACTGCCTCATTTTTGATCACGCTATTGACAATCTCAGTGTTATTGGTGTATACTTAATATAGTGATTATGTAAAATATCGGATTTATAATTGGTAGAAGCGAAAGGATGAGGAACAAAAAAACAGCGAGTTAGTATTTGATTATAAGTAAGGCATCTTTAGAATCAACCTGACCGACAAAGGTAAACCTGTTGAAAAACAGGGGCGCAAAGCAAAGGGTCTAAAGCGGAACAACCGCCAAGACAGCCTGGCTACCGAAACGGGTTTTATGTTTAACTTTGTCGGTCCCTCAGAAGGAGGGACTTTTTAGTGGAAAAGAAAGTTTTATGGCTTAAAAGCCTCAGTATCGTTCTTGTTGCTGTTATTGCTATCGGTGGAGCGTTGTTTTACATCGGTACAGGAGAAACTGAAGAACCAATTGGCCGCGGCAGAGTGGAAGCCGCTGTCCAGGAAAATTCAGGAGAAGGATGGCCTGAGCCTATTGCCGAGACTCCAGCCAAGGATTTAAACTATCGACGGGCCCAGATTGCTGTGGCTGCTGTCCTCGAATCAGCAGTATCTGAAGAAGAGGAAGACTCTTCCGAGCCAATTTCGGAAGTGGAAAGAAATAATCCTCCGGAAGAAAAGGCTGTTGATGAAACAAGTACAGTTGCCAAGAAGCCGCCGATAGATGAACCTGAAGTTGCTAGAGCGGTTGAAGAACCGGTTATCAAACAACTCAGTTCACAGCCGACCGAAGCGGTTAGTGAAATACCGTCTGCGGCTCCTTCAGCAGTTGATGAAAATGCTGCTGTTGAAGAAGAGGTTACATTTAAGGTGGAATCACCTGTTTCATACAGGTGGGGTGCTTCCAGGAGTTATACTTTCCGGATGGAAGTCCGGCTGACCAACAGTGGTTCGGATACAGCCCAAAATGTCCGGGTAGCGGTACCAATGCTGGAGAATAACTCTCCATACCAGACTACTTCTTTAAAATCGGTCAACTACAGTGCTGTTTCCAGCTCAGGCCGGGTTACCACTTTCAATGTTGGAGATATTGCCCCGGGTAAAAGCAAAACAATTATCGCCGACTTTAATATTAATGTAAAGACAGTATCTATCAATTCATCGAATGAGACAGTGGAGAAAGCTCGGACCGCCTATGAAAAATATGCTGGAAGCGGCAACTGCCGGACGCTGGCGCGTGGTTTCATCAGCGAATGTCAGGCCATGGGTCTCAAATCCAGGGAAGTGGTCGGTTTTGCCCGTCCGCAGCGTGGAGCAATGACTGCAGGTTCGTTGCAGGGCTCACGCCACAGCTGGGCTGAATTTTATGTTGATGGAGTGGGCTGGATCCCAGTTGATTTGACCTTCAAATATTTTGGTGAATTGCCCCATACTTCACATATTATAGAAAGTTATGGTGACAAATCGCTTCAGGTAAACTTTACTGGTGGAAAACTGAGTGCAAGTTGGAGTAATGCTATCCTTTAATGCATCCCTCCTTCAGTTTTTAGAGATGCATTATGAAACGAAATCCCCGGCCCTCCACTACCGGGGATTTTCCTGTACATCAAGCCGGTTTATTTCGGCAAAAAATATGTTCTTTTTCATATTTAGCAAACAATAGAAAAAAATAAGGCCGTTTGAAGGTAAAAAGGTGGAATTTATTGAATAATTAATGCTATAATTGATTTGCACTCCAGTAAAGGGGGTTTTAAAATGTATCTTCTTCTCGTTGATTACAACCTTATTTCTTCCGAACAGCTGCAAAAAATGATTGAAAATATTACTCCCAACGCCGATATTGTGAACTGTTTTTCAACCGGCACCCTGCTCAAAGTAGCCGATAAGCTGAAACCCGAGATCATGATCCTTGATTACGATCTAATTGAGGAGAACCGCGAAGAAGTGCTGAGCGACCTGAGGACCAGGAACAAGCAGGCCCATGTCCTGGCCTTAATTGAACCCGGTTCTTACGATGATCTATACAGGGCTATTGAAGATGATTTAATCGACGACTACGTTATAAAGCCAGTTAACAATGACGAATT
>JAGYMW010000101.1 GCA_018400435.1 Bacillota bacterium
CTGCCGGCAATATATCACCACCTGGTCAGGACACAATGGGATCAGGTCTTGAAATATAAGGTTCTAACCGAACCACCAACCCCTGCCAGGCAGGCTCTTTCTTCATGCAGTTCTCGCTTGCACCCGATAAGTCAAACAAAACGTCCCCCTGACTTCTTTGCACCCGATAAGTCAATCAAAACGTCCCCCTGACTTCCAAAACGTCCCCCTGACTTCCAACTGGATGAAAAAGTTATAATTCAAGACCTGACCCCATGCTTTCCTATTGACATTAATGACGTACTACGTTACTATGTCGCCATGATAAAGTCTTTTGCCGATAAAGACAGAAAATATTTGGAAACTGCAATGGACAAATAAATTCCCTGTAGAGATCCAAAAAATTGCTTTTCGAAAGCTAATTATGATTCACAGTTCAACATCTCTTAATGACTTAATGGTCCCGCCCGGTAACCGTTTAGAAAAACTTAAAGGAAAGCAGTTAGAGCAAATGAGCGTTCGAATTAATAAACAATATCGGATATGTTTTACATGGTACAACAGTGATGCATACGAGGTAGAAATAACTGATTACCATTAACCGGAGGTGATATAAAATGTATAACAAAATACCTGAAGTCCATCCGGGTGAAATACTTAAAGAAGAATTCCTTAAGCCCCTGGGCATCAGCGCGTACAGGTTAGCAAAAGAAACTAAAATTCCTGCTACAAGAATCTCTCAGCTTATTAAAGGCAGGCGCCGCATAACTGCCGACACAGCCCTCAGATTTGGCAAATTCTTTGGCAACAGCGCTGACTTCTGGCTGGGTTTACAGATGGATTATGATCTTAGAAAAGAAAAAGCAGAAATTCACTGTGTACTGGAAGAAATTAAGGAATACAAACAAAACTCATAGCAGTTCCACCGAAGTATTCCATTCTTTAGATACAGGTTATTTTTGGGGTGGATCACTTTTATTGTAGCATTTATACTGCAGGCGGCAAATTGATTATTTCTATCTTTTGATTCAGCGCTTTAGTGATCATCTTGAAGTGTTTGTCCAGGGTAAAGATTGCGCAGTCATTACTCAAGGCAACCCTATATATCAGGAGATCGGGCAGGGGAACAGTTACCCCTTTTTCTCTTAGCTCTGAACCTATTTGGCCCGCAGCAACCCAGTCCTGATCAGAAATACTCAAGCGGGGCAGGCTTTCAATCAATGCTCTAAATAGATCCCTTTCGCTCTCTGTTTTCATGCCCTGGATCAGTTCAGCTATGATTGGCCCGGTCACATAAAGATCATACTTTACCTGATCATCAATTACAGCAGCGGCAGGCTCACTGCCCTTGAAATATTCAATCCAGATTGATGTATCTATTACTACTTTTTTCATCTCTGACTATCCCTGAATTTGCGGACAGCATCCTCATCAAATTCTATTTTTCCGACCAGTTCTTTAAGCTTTTCTCTCTTCTTAATCTGCAGGACATCTCTTAATGCTTTTTCAATAGATTTAGAACGTGACTCAGCCCTGTAAACCGCCTCTGTTTCGCGGATCAACTTTTCATCAATATTAATAGTTGTACGCATCTCCATCCATCCTTTGCATACTTATCTTACATCATTATTATACTAACATCTTTGCATAAGATCAATTATTCTGCTGCATAATAACAGGAGCATTTTTCAACAATAACAGCCATATGAACCCCGGCACCGGCGAAAAATGTTTACCTTTATTAATATTGCCACTATCACATCCGGTGACATAATCGAAGCCTTAGAATTGGAGACTCCCGATTTTGAAGATGCCCTGCTGATGCAATGCGCCAAACGTTGTGAAATTGACCTGATTGTAACCCGCAATATAAAAAGATTTTCAATGAAGCCCTGTCAGGTGCGCCGATATAAAGGAATGTAGCAAAGAAATCATAAAAACGACGGCTGCTGTAAACAGGAACTAACTGCAAATTGCCGAATTAAATTTAATTATGGATGCAAACAAGCTGAAAGAGATAAGAAAACTGGTCATCATTGCCCTGTTCTCAGATGACGATTTGATGGATATTTTTGTTTTGAAAGGGGGCAATGCAATAAACCTTGTTTACGAACTAGATTACCGCGCTTCACAAGATATTGACATATCAATGGCCAACGACTTCAAAGAAGGAGAGCTGGAAACAGTAAAACTAAAACTTGAAAGAGCGCTGATTAAAACATTTTTAGAGCGTGGCTATAGAGTATTTGATGTTAACTTTAAACCACGTCCGGTCCAGCTCGATGATAATAAAAAAGATTTCTGGGGCGGTTACCAGCTCGAATTTAAAATCATTGAAAGCAGTAAATATGCTCACTATCATACAAACCTTAACGCGTTGCGCAGACAAGCAGTTACTGTATGGAAAGGTCAGAAGAAAATTTTTAAGGTCGATATCAGTAAGTATGAATATTGTACGATAAAAGCACCGCGGGAGTTAGAAGGTCACCGCATTTATGTCTATACACCGGTGATGGTCATTTATGAAAAACTTCGCGCCCTTTGTCAGCAGATTGAAAATTATTGCACCATCGTCCCCACCCACAGACCGCGAGCCCGCGGTCGTGATTTCTTTGATATCTACCTATTTACTGAAAAGCAAAACCTTCGAAAAACCCTTCATGATCCGGAAAACCTTGTTTTACTGGAAAAGATATTTGAAGCAAATAAGTGCCTCTAGATTTTCTTTCATATTTGAAAGACGAGTCCGAGTTTCACCGCCTTGATTTTCAGGCAATCATGGCAACGGTAGCCACCAATTTCGAGTTGGAGGATTTTGATTTCTATTTTAATTACGTAATTCGTCTGGTTGAAAGTCTTAAAACCTCCTTGGAACGTAAAGCTTCCAGCGATCATTAAGAATCTTATCAGTGATCTGATACGTTAAATAAAAGTTATATTTAGTACCCATCTCTTCAACCAGCTGTAATACGTTTTCCTTGTATCCAGCTTTTTCAAGGTAGAACCCGATCGACTGGTGGTAGGGATAGAGATAGTCCATCTTCTTTAAAAACGCCAGCATCTTATTAACTGAAACTTCACCTCTAGCAGCAATAAAAGCTTTCAAAACTTCTTCGATCCCGCCTGCATAATCGGGCCGCACTACTGCATCAACAAGTGTCCTTTCCAGTCCGGAAATCTGAATTTTGATTTCATCCTGATCACGCTCGATCACACCCAGGCCTCCGGTATACTTTCCATTTAACAAATATATTTTAAAGCGATCGTATCGAGCAATCTGCTTTGTTTTGCGCATTGGTCGTTTAAAAGCTCGATCAAGGTTATCCTGCGATAAATCAGCAGCATAACGCGGCTTTTTGCTCTGCTCTTTATTCGTATAAATGACCTGCGGAATATTGTCAATCAACCCATGTAAGTACATAGCACTGTAATGGCTTAAATATGCTTTTGGCTGGATCGCTAGCGCCACCTCAAATTCCGACACATCCCCAAAAGCATATCTTTTCATCTTGCCACTGCCAAAAGGCACATCAATACTGATTGTGATCAGGATCTTTCGATCGATCAAATAATTAATAAAATCCTTCAGGCGTATTGTGACATAAAGAACCTGATCGCGCTTATACATGTCAAGCAACCTGTTAATTTCAGCATCAGAAAAAACTCGCTTATTCAGTTCCTGCGAATAATCTTCAAAGTCGCTGATAATTTGTTTTTTAGCCTTTTCCAATAGCTGTAATTTACTCGGTCGGCCAGGCTTAACTTTTTTGGTCAAAATTATCACCTCATAGCAAACATGTTATATCGTATCTACGGTATATATACCGTAGATATTGCATTAGATTTAAGTTATTATACCATTAAAACCTTTGAAATGCACCTTGTTTGCTATTTTTGATGATAATATATGCAGTATGACTATGGTATAT
>JAGYMW010000102.1 GCA_018400435.1 Bacillota bacterium
TACAAAGAACTTTTAATCGGGGTAACTAATTTTTTCCGCGATCCAGAAGCGTGGGAACAATTTAAAAATGAAGCTCTTCCGAAGCTCGTGGCCGGAAACAAAAACCGGGCCTGGCGGGCCTGGGTACCAGGTTGCGCAACAGGCGAGGAAGCTTATACTTTAGCCATCATTTTCAAAGAGATGGTGGAACTGGTAAAACCCGACCAGGATTTAACGCTACAGATATTTGCTACCGACATCAGTCGGGAAGCTATCAGCAAAGCCCGCGAAGCCGTTTATCCAACCAATATTTCTGCTGATGTTTCATCAGAGAGATTAGAACGGTTTTTCGTCCAGCTGGAGAACGGCTTTCAGGTTGCCAAACCTGTAAGGGAGATGGTGGTTTTCGCTCAACAAAACATCATAATGGATCCTCCTTTTACAAAGCTGGATGTCCTGAGCTGCCGAAACTTGCTGATCTACCTGACCCCGGAGCTGCAGAAAAATATCATTCCCCTCTTTCACTACAGTTTAAACCCCGGAGGTTTTTTGTTATTAGGGAATGCCGAAACTGTCGGTAATTACACAAACCTTTTTGAATTACTGCCGGGCAAATCCCGAATCTACAAGAGGCTTGAGCCTTCTGTGCAATCCAAGCCGGTTGAATTTCCATTGCCCCATGCTTTAAAACCACAGCCGCACTCAAAACTGGCGAAACCGGCAGAAAATATGCAATCCCTGGCGGATCAATTAATCTTGAAGCACTATGCCCCTGCATCTGTACTGGTCAACAACAATGGTGACATTTTATATATAAGCGGCCGGACAGGCAAATTTCTTGAACCGGCAGCCGGCAAGGCCAACTGGAATATTTTTGCCATGATCCGTGAAGGCCTTAGATATTCCCTAAATAGTGCTTTTCAAAATGCAGCTCGGGAGAATGAAGTGGTAACTGTTAAAAACGCAGTGGTGAAGACCAATGGCGATACAAGAACAGTAAATATCACTGTTCAGCCTCTTGAAGAACCGGAACCGTTGCGCAAAATGGTGTTGATTATCTTTACAGAGGTGCCTGTGCCTCACAAAAGCAAAGCGAAAAGTAAAACAGGCCAGGATGCAAATAAAAGTGATCGGGTAGTGGAACTGGAAGAAGAACTCCGGCAGGCCTACCAGGAGATAAAACATGTTCGCGAAGATATGCAGGCATCCCAGGAAAAACTCAGTGCAGTTAATGAAGAACTGCAGTCAACCAACGAGGAGTTACAGTCAACAAATGAAGAACTAACCACTTCCAAGGAAGAGATGCAATCATTGAATGAGGAGCTGCAGACGATCAACCACGAATTGCAAACTAAAGTAGACGAACTGTCTCAGACAAATAACGATATGAAGAACCTGCTTGAAAGCACCGATATCGCCACATTATTCCTGGATAACACACTACGAGTGCGGCGTTTTACTGCCAGGGCAGCCAAAATCATCAGGTTAATACCAGGTGATGTAGGACGACTGATTACTGATATTGTCTCCACCCTGGATTACCCGGAATTGGCAAAAGATGCCCGGGAAGTTCTGCGCACACTGAATTCCAGTGAAAGATCAGTTTCCGCTAACGATGGGCAATGGTTTATGGTGAAAATTATGCCTTACCGTACACTTGAGGATAAAATTGATGGTTTGGTAATTACATTTATGGACATCACCACTTCCAAGACGCTGGAAGCTGCCCTGAGACAAACCCAGGCTAATTTGGAAAAACGCATGGTGAAAAAAGAACTGGATTTAAATAAAGCCCAAAAAAGGCTAAAGACTGGAATACAAAAGAATGATGAGGAATAGGATAGTGGCATTATGCAAACTCTTGATAGGGAGGTGAAACAGCTTGGAAAAGCACAGGACAGCAGAAGATTTGCGCCGCCAGGCCGAAAAACGGTTACAGAAGAGCAGGCCGAGAACAGCATCTAACTTAACAGCAGAAGAATTGCAACGCCCTATACAGGAGCTTGAGGTTCACCAGATCGAGTTAGAGATGCAAAATGAAGAGTTGCAGCAGGTGCGTTCGGAACTGGAAAGATCTTTAGAGCAATACACCGATCTGTATGACTTTGCTCCTGTCGGTTATTTTACCCTTGATCAAGACGGTATAATCCTAAATGTTAATCTGACCGGAGCAAAAATGGTGAGAATGGAACGCAGCCGAATCTTAAATCAGAATTTCCATAAGTTCATTCATCCTGAGTACCAAAACGAATTTTCATCATTTGCGCAGAAAGTGTTTCAAGACCAGGACCAGGAAGCCATTGAGGTAGCCCTGCAAAAAGAGGGGAATGTAGATCTATATACTCATGTTAAGGCAATAATTTCAGAAGACAGGCAGGAATGCCGTTTAGCCCTGGTTGATATTTCATTACAGAAAAAGGCAGAAGTAGAACTACGAGAAAGAGAGCGGCAATACCGGACTTTATTTGAAACCATGTCTCAAGGGGTTTTATATCATGATTTGGAAGGTAAAATAATAACGGTTAATCCTGCAGCAGAAAAAATTCTTGGTATGCCGATTGAACACATGCAGGGTAAAAAACCGCAAGACCTCCACTGGGTGACTATCGATGAAGAGGGATCCGATTTTCCGGAAGAAATACATCCCTATATGGTTGCCTTGAGAACGGGTGAAATGGTTAATAATGTGGTCATGGGGCTTTATTCACCGCAAACCGGCAGATCCATCTGGCTCAATATCACTGCAGTACCTCAATTTTTACCTGGCGAAGACAGTCCATTTCAGGTAGTGGTAACCTTTGAGGATATTTCTTATATTAGACGTATGGGAACTTATAACACACTTACTCCCAGGGAAAAAGAAGTTTTCAAACTACTGGTTAGTGGTTACAGTCGCAAAACAATATCAGAAATGTTGAAAGTTAGCCCCAAAACTGTGGACAAGCATAAAGAAAACCTGGAGGTAAAATTAAAATTATATAATAAAGAAGATATTATAGAGTTTGCCAGGTTGATCAGATTGATTTAATTTGATATTCCCGCCGTAAATAAATAATATATCTAAAGGGGCCCTGTGAAAATACGGGGCCCCTTACATCTAAAGCTGAAAAAATAACACATCAGCCCTTTTCTGGCTTCAACATCTTTGCCGGAAAGAGACTGTTTATATGCATCTGCATTTCTATGCTGCGCAATTGAGCATAACTGCATTTGCAAAAGAGCATAAATATATAGAATAATGCGAACAGTGCTAATAGATATCTTAGCACTGTTTTTGATATCATTTGAATGAAAGGAAGGACGGAAAAAGGAAAAAGGAGCCGGGTCAATTGGACAAAGATGATGGAAAGGTTGCGCATCTTGCATATACCTCGCAATAAAAGGCGCAACCGGCTATCTTAATCAGAAATATTGTGAAAAAAGAGGCATTGCATAAGCATAAAATTTTGGGAGGCGATTAATTTGCGTAGCATTATTTATGTAATCGGGCTAATAGTGGTTGTTTATTTTCTTCTTAGATTTCTCAACATTTTATAAAGAGATTCCAGGACAAGCAACCCGTAAACCAGGTGTAATTATTCCGTTATTACTTTTAAAATGAAAGGAGGTCCTACCATGAAACTGAGAGCACCCAAGGTAATTGTATTTTGGATTGCAGTCATACTGGCTGCTGTTGGTTTCCTGTCATTTTTAAGTATCATTCCGATTGAAGCATCTACCGGTTTCTGGGCTTTGGTTATCGGTTTCGTTTTATTGGCACTGGGGAACCTTTTAAAAGGCTTATAGTATATGGTGAAATTGGCTCATCAATCTTGCTTTACGGTTTAGATCATCTTCAACACATTTATTTTTTAAAGAGAGAGGGAGAACGGCAGAGCCTGGTAAAGAACCGGCTCCCGGAGGCAGG
>JAGYMW010000103.1 GCA_018400435.1 Bacillota bacterium
CTGTACCGGTTATCTCGACGCGGTTGTTTTCGATCTTTTCCATGGTAACCAGAAGTTCTCCCACGTGTATATCCTCTGCCAGGTCAGGATCAAAATTGGCAATATCGAAATCAATATTCTCTGAAGTAATAATATCGTTTATTTCCGGTATCTCTTCCAGGATATCGGGATTAACCATGATGTGACGGCCCATTGATTCTGCTCCTGCCCGGGCAATATAGTAAGCACGCGCTCTTTTCTCTTCACGCACGGATTGATTCAGCTCGCTCGTGCTATAATTCCACAGGGCTATGCCGAGCAGTGTAAGTACCACCATCACAATCATCACCAGGGGCATTGCCAAACCGCTTTCATTCTTTAACAATCTCATACCGGCGCGCTCCTTAAAAATCTATTGACCATCAGTGTTATCCAAAAAACTTTTCAAACTTAAAAACCTATGTAAAACGGTCCCCCAACAAGGGAGACCGGCACTGGCTGTTTCCCTGCTTCGGTAACCGGACATCCTCCGCTTTGAACACCGGGCAGAGCATCCCAGGTTTTGCGCCCCTCCCTTACGAGAGGTTTGCCCTTGTCGTTCAGGTTTAATAAAAATATAATATTTTCTCAATATTATCATAATCCAAATTGTGAGCCATGTCAATACTTTTTTATACAGATCGGGTAAAGCTTTGCATTACTCCCTGGAAATAACTAACATTTATCACTGTTCACCGGTTTTCCCCTCGAGTCGCTTTAAAACAAGCCTTTCCAGTTTACGCATTAATCGCGACCAGAAAAATTCTTTCTCGGAAATAGGGTTAACGAGGATCGTATGCAGGCCCAGTCGATTACCGCCCAGGACATCGGTGAAAATCTGGTCGCCTACCACGGCTACCTCTCCCGGCGAAAGATCCATATTTTTCATCGCCCTGCGGAAGGCATGGCGGCGTGGTTTCACCGCATACCAAATGGCCGGAATATCAAGTTCCCTGGCCAAACTAATTCCACGGTTTCGGCTGTTGTTGGAAACGATAAATAATTGGAAACCCTTTTCTTTCAAATCTGAAAGCAATGTTCTCAGTCGGGGATAGACGAAGCGGTCGCTCCAGGGAACCAAAGTGTTATCCATATCAGTTATAATGCCCTTTATACCCAGCGACTGCAGGTGCTCCGGATCTATTTGATAAATATTGTCAAGATGCTCATTTGGTGTCAGTAAGCGGAGCAATCTTCTTTCCTCCCGTTGATGTATATTTATTTTTCAGTTAGTTACCCGCTGTAAATGCAATGAAGAATTATAAGATATCATATTATTACTCTAACATATTCCCGTATTTTTTCCAAACCTTAAAAGGCAAATATCTACAGTTATAATCTGTTAAAACCAATGCTAACGAAGTAAATTAATAAAATCTAAACCAAATGGCACTTTATAGTATCAGAGCAAAACCGACAATTCTTAACCCTGTCTCTTTTCAATAAGCTGAATTACGGTTATTATATTAAACAGTGACCGCCCCGGGCGGTCGGAAAAGGGAGGAATGATCAATGTACAAAATTGCAGTTATCCCCGGAGACGGCACCGGCCGGGAACAGATCACCGAAGGGCTGAAAGTCCTGCAGGCGGCGGAGCGTAACTATGGTTTTAAAATGGAAACAGTAGAATACGATTTGGGTGGAGAACGCTACCTGCGCAGCGGGGAGATTTTACCCGACAGCGTCCTTGAAGAATTAAAAAAGTTTGATGCCATTTTTCTGGGCGCCATCGGCCATCCGGATGTTAAACCCGGTATTCTCGAAACAAGACTGCTGCTGCGGCTGCGTTTTGCCCTCGATTTATATATTAACCTGCGCCCGGTCAAGCTTTTTCCGGGAGCAGCTACCCCGCTTAAAGATAAAGGCCCGGCGGATATCGACTTCGTCGTTGTGCGCGAAAACACCGAAGGACTTTACGCCGGAACAGGCGGTTTTCTGCGCAAAGGGACGCCGCAGGAAGTGGCCGTGCAGGAATCGGTCAATACCCGTTACGGGGTGGAACGCTGCCTGCGTTACGCTTTTGAATACTGCCGCGAGAAAAGGCCGCGGAAAAAGCTGACCCTCTGCGGGAAAACCAACGTCCTGACTTACGCCTTTGATCTCTGGGAACGCGCTTTTAACGAAATTGGCACTTCTTACCCGGATATTAGCCGGGATTATGCCCATGTAGACGCTATTTGCATGTGGATGGTGAAAAACCCCGAATGGTTTGATGTTATCGTCACCGACAATATGTTCGGTGACATCATCACCGATCTCGGGGCCATGATCCAGGGCGGGATGGGCATTGCCGCCGGCGGCAACCTGCACCCCGGCAAAGTATCCATGTTCGAGCCCATCGGCGGTTCAGCTCCCAAGTATACCGGCAAAGGTGTGATAAACCCTCTGGCCGCCATCTGCGCCGGGGCCATGATGCTCGATTTTCTGGGTGAATATAAAGCGGCGGATGAGATTGAAAAAGCTGTTGCCCGTGTTTGCAGTGAAAAGCTGCAATCGCTTAACGCAGGACAGATGGGCTACAGCACAGCAGAAGTCGGTGACCTGGTAGCCGAACAACTTTAAGCAGTAAATCTTTAAATGCGCTGCTTCTCAATTTTCTCTGTAAAAGGCAGCTCCTTTTGCCGGTCAGGCAAGAACTGCTCTTACTGAGGCAGGGATAAACCCGGAGCAGCGCTTACCTTTAAAGCAGTTCGCCCCTGGCCACGGTGACAACCCGTCCTCCCACGAGGATGGAGATCTGCCCACTCTTTTCTTCTTTTTCTGCTTCCAGCAAAAGTATGGAGGGACGGTTGATCTCATAACCCTGCTCTACGCGAACGGTGACTTTTTGTTCACCATAATATTTGTTTTTCACCAGGTAGGCTGCCAGGCAGCCAGCGGCGCTGCCTGTGGCCGGGTCTTCAGCTATGCCGTGAAAATCGTCAAACATACGGGCGTTTAAATCATTATTGGGCTGATAAGTCTCCGCGGCAAAAACATAGATCGATTTGGCCTCGGCCCGATCGATCAACTGCAGATAACCAACGCGATCAATACGACACCTGCGAACAGCAGCAAGTGTTTTAAGGGGGACGATTATGAAGGGAAGGCCGGTGGACACTTCTTCAATGGGAAACCTCTCATCAATTTCTTCCTGCTCGACATTAAGGGCAACAGCAGATTCTCTGGCAGAGAACGTTAAGCCAAAACGTGGGGGAACCTGGCGCATCCAGAGGATCTCGGGCTGTCCATTTTTGTAAGTGAAAGTAACGGTAATTTGTCCCACCGGCAGGTTGAGCTTTACTGTTGGAATATCCCTGTCAATTAGCAACTGTTGAATAATATAAGCCGTGCCAAGGGTGGGGTGGCCGGCGAAAGGCAGTTCTTCATCGAGAGAAAATATACGCACATCGTAACCGCCATTTCTCGGCTGATCTGAAATAATAAAAGTAGTTTCCGAGTAGTTCATCTCCAGGGCAATCTTTTGCATTTCTTCCGCAGTTAGAGAATCGGCGTCGCAGATCACAGCCAGCTGGTTCCCCGTATATTTCTTTTCGGCAAAAACATCAACAATATAAAAAGGATTGCTCACCGTCCTTCTCCTTTCCTGCTTCAATTTGCTTTAAATCAATTCCCGGAATTTATTATTCCACTTCTTATGTTGAGGCCAAAGGCCGTGGTTCCAGAATTAAAATAAAAACCCGAGTATTCACAGCCGGCTTTCTCCGGAGGGCTCGGGTGCTTATTTATTGCTTGATCCAGCAGAAACCTGCCTTTTTAATCAGTTCTTTTCCTTCATTTATATCAAATATATTAAACAAAATTTATGGAGTAAAAAATTTAGCCGT
>JAGYMW010000104.1 GCA_018400435.1 Bacillota bacterium
GATTGGCAGAAATGTTATCCAAAAAGCCTGATGAAAAGGAGTCAAACAAAACGTCCCCTTGACTCCTTCTGGGGATTGGCAGAAATGTTATCCAAAAAGCCTGATGAAAAGGAGTCAAACAAAACGTCCCCGTGACTCCTCGTCCCCTTGACTCCCCCCGTCCCCTTGACTCCTGATGAAAAGGAGTCAAACAAAACGTCCCCTTGACTCCCCCGTGACTCCTTAACGTCCCCTTGACTCCTTTGACTCCCTGTTATATGAAAAGGGGAAGAAGGGCGGCCGCAACCATGGTCAAACCCGTTAGTTGATAAACCTGCACTGTCCTGGCGTTTGCTTCTACCAGCCTGGGGATGTCATCGTAGTGCCTGTGGGCGACCGTTACTGCCCGGATAACCATGGGGATTCCGATTAAAGCAAGTAGCCAGAAAGGATTTCTGCTGTAGAGGGTCAAAATAATAATAAAAAGATAGGCGAAGGCGAAGAGCAGCGCATACACTGTGACCCCTTTTTTCTTGCCAAGACGCACGACTCCGTTCATTTTGCCGCCTTTTAGATCTGCTTCATAATCGGGGTACTGATTGATCCAGAGAACATTGGATATAAGAAAACCCAGGGGAAGGGAAGCTATAATTACCTGCGCAGTAACAGTATGAGTTTGAACCAGAAACGTGCCGATGGTGATCAGCGGACCGAATGTTAAGCCGACAATTAGCTCTCCGAGGCCCCTGTAAGCAAACTGAAGAGGGGGAAGGCTGTAAAAAAGAGCAAAAAAGACACCGGCCAGACCGACCCAGAAAACGGAAAATTCCCGAGCCAGAACAATAGAAAGTCCAAGCAGACACCCCACCAGAATTGTGATAATGCCAATAATTAGATTTTCCCTGAGAGTAAGGACTCCATCGACGATCGTCTTTTTCCCGCCGCTAAAGGGAGTTCGTTTATCGTCCGTTACATAACGATCAACACCGCTGAGGTAATCGATATACTCATTGATAGCGTTTTTACCGATTTCAAGGAAATAAACTGCAGCTGCTCCGATAAGAAACCAGCCCCAGCTAAAGCTGCTTTGATAGGCATAGCTGAGAGCTGCCCCGACAGCCATAGGCACGGTTGAAGCGATCCATATTTTAGGATCGGCAATCTGCCAGAATCCATTCCACAAACTCCTGCCGTGGTTTGTTACCATTGGCCACTCAGCTTTCTCCGGAGGTATCAGGCTGGCCTTCATCAAGGCCGAAAGCATTGTGAACGGCTCTTACCGCCAGTTCACCATACTTTGATTCGACAACGCATGAGATACGGTATTCAGAAGTGCTGATCATCTCAATGTTTATGTTTTCATCCGCCAGTGTTTGGAACATCCTGGCGGCCACGCCCGGATTCGTTTTAATGCCGATGCCCACTGCCGAAACCTTGACAATATTATTGTCGGCCAGCATTTCAAGAGCGCCGATCTCATCGGCTACCCGGCTAATAAGCTTTTCCGTTTTCTTCAGGTCGGTTGTTGGAATTGTAAAGGTAAAATCGGCATAGCCGTCGATACTTGCATTCTGGATGATCATGTCTACATTTATCGAAGCATCGGCCAGTGGTGATAGGATATGGTAAGCAATACCCGGGCGATCGGGTACTCGAATCAGTGAAATTTTCGACACATTTTTTTCAAGGGTAACCCCTTTGATGATCGAGTTTTCCATGATTTCCTCCTCGTTAACAATCCAGGTCTTTTTATCCCCGCCAAATGAAGACTTGACAACCAGCTTGACCTGATATTTTTGGGCCAGTTCTACAGATCGTGAATGAAGCACTTTTGCGCCCAGGCCAGCCAGTTCAAGCATCTCCTGGTAAGATATTTTTTCGATGTGACGAGCCCGGGGACATATTCCGGGGTCGGCGGTGTATACTCCGTCAACATCGGTATTTATTTCGCAGCAGTCGGCTTCAATGGTAGCGGATATAGCTACAGCAGTTGTATCAGAGCCTCCGCGGCCTAGAGTGGTAATAGACCCTTCTTCGCTGATTCCCTGGAAGCCTGCAATGACCGGAATGATTCCGTCATTAAGAGTCTTTCGCAGGACATCAGTGCCCACCCTGATGATCCGGGCCCGGGTATGATTCTGATCAGTTATGATGGGTAGCTGCAGGCCTATAAACGATTTGGCCGGACAGCCGAGGCTTTCCAGTGTAATGGCCATCAATGAGGCACAGATCTGCTCGCCGGTTGCTGCAATGGCGTCCTGTTCTCTGCTTGGCGGAAGGGACATAACCTCTGAAGCGAGGTCAAGTAGGCGATCTGTTTCATCACTCATTGCTGAAACAACAACAATAACCTGGTTTCCCATCGTTTTTGTCCTGGCAATCCCTGTTGCAACTCTCCTGATGTGATCAAGTGTGGCTACCGAAGAGCCTCCAAATTTTTGAATAAGTAATGCCATGTTCCCACGCACCTTTGTTGTGAGGAATACTGCAGTTTAGATTTGAATGAATGCACTTATTTTCTCATATTTAAGCCGGCGGCACAAGTATTTTTTCTCTTAAAACTGTGAAATCAGGGATATGGAGGGTTTGAATCATTGGGGGCAATGGTCTCGATTGGAGCCTGTTGACTGAAACAGACTGCTTTTGAACAAACGGGCCCAGATAGCGAATCCCTGTGTGTTTTGCCTGGAAACGCTGTAGGAACAGGTGAGCTCAGAACCACCCCGGAAATTAATATTTTACAGCAGTTCGATAAAAGCCTCAATTCTGGTCATCAAAGCTTCCGCAGGTTCGAAACTGTAATTGTCATCGATTAAAAGCATCGGTATTCCCTCTTTTTTGAGAAGATCCCGCAGATCGGGGTAGTCAAATTTGTGGGGATCACAAAAAGAAATTATATATCCCACAACACCGTCAATATCATACTGGTCAATTCTCTCAAGCAAATAATCGAAACGTTTAATCCCCGGCCCCCGGTCAGTGCGCGGGCATTGGAAGTCAATAAAATATTGTTCAAGAAAACCATTATAGAGATCATTGGGCAGAGGAATATTTTTTTCCCAGAGGCGCATTCCTATGCAGGTATCGTCAGCGACTACACTGCCCCCGGCTTTCTCGATCAACCGGTAAAGGGCGGGATCATCCATAATACTGCCCCAGACCAGGATGCGCGGTCCGGCGTTCTTTTCTTTCTGACGCCGGCGTATTTCCGTTAATTTGGTTTCAAGAAGGGAGGAGAAGTTTTCAGCCGGCAGAGCTCCGCCGGCCAGTAGCAGATTGAGTATCTCGCTGCCTTTTATCAGGGGAGGATTGACCCGGCGCAGGGCGTACAGATCTCGGATCAGGGTGCGGTTGTGGTTGTAGCTTTCGATTTCTTTTCTCAGGGTGGATTCCGTGATTTCCTGTCCGGTGAATTTTTCCAAACTCTCCTTGAAAAAACCGAGTTCCCGCTTGTAAAAACGCTGTGCCCAGGGGGTTAACTGGTGAGGGACGTTGAAAAGATAAGAATAGGGCAGGGGATGATAATAGGTCCAGATGCCGTAGAGGCGTTGAATCATATCGCAGCTGTGGGAAATAACCAGGCCGTCCAGAAAATCGTAATCGCCCCTGGCCGCGCGAGCCAGTATGTTGCGGGCGTATGGACAGCCGTACGGTTCAATATAGGCATCGGCTTCGGAAGTGTCGCCGCCCGGAATACCGGTCATACGGAAGGGAAGGGCCCCTGCGGCGCTGATCATTTCTGGTGGAGCAAAGCAGCAGAGATAACCAATAACCGGCTTACCACTTTCCTCTTTAAGCCGGCGTATTCTCCCGGAGTTTTCGGCGAGAACCGAAATTTCTTTGAACCCGTGATTGGCGCTGC
>JAGYMW010000105.1 GCA_018400435.1 Bacillota bacterium
AGTATTACCTGCAGGGCAACAGAGAGCTTACTGCAGAACTGAGGGCTTATTATCCCGATTTTAAAGATTTTGTCCGTTCTACCGCTGCCGCCCGTTTGAACGGTTATCTCGGTAGGTACGGTAATACAACTCTCCTCGATGCTGAAATCGATCAGCTAGGCCTTTCATCCGGGGGCAGGGAATTAATCTTCAGCCTGGTTAACTGAAGGGGCACTTGCTCCCTTTCTGTTCCGGATCATACCTGTGGCCTCCGTCAGGCACGAATTTCCTGACGCATGAAAATAACATAGGCTATGGCAAAACAGTTCAAAGCTACGGCAATCAAACCGATCACGTGCGGCCAGATAAGCAGTAAACTCTGGCCAAAAGACACTGACCCCTTAATTGCCCCGATGAACTGTTAGACCATAACCAGGCCCAGAGTTCTCACTGAAGGGTTCAGCAAGGTAGTTACCGCCTCGTCATAGAGCGTAGCTGGCGAGAAACGGCTTAGAGCCTGTTCCAGGCTGGCTTGCTCGATGATACTTTTTACGTCCGAATTGTCCACCACCGGGTAGATTGCTTTAGCTGTCATACTTGCCAGGAGAGCAGCAAATATTGCCAGGAAGAGCCATACTGCTATTCCGGCCAGGGCCGAAGTCGAGGTCTGCCTGAAGGCAACTGAAAAGAGCATTGACAGTGCAAGCCAGAAGGAAATATATATTACGGTTAAAGTCAGGTAAGCCAGCAACCGCATTAACTCCTCAACAGTAGGTAGAATCCCGGTTACAATCAATCCCAGGCCTCCGACGAGAAAACCAAGACTGAATATGATAAGAGCTCTGAATAGCTTTCTAAGGGATAATTTTAGAAATAAACGGTTTTTACTTATAAAGGGTTTTATTTTGTTCATTTTATTTGAAAATCAAAATATATTTGATTCGAAGATGCCTCAATTAACGGTCATCAGGGGTGGGGACAGATGCAGGTAGTGTTACACTGACCCATGACCATTAAGTTTGCCTTGCGTTTTTAATAATTTCACTTTTCCTTGATAGTTTAATCTTTATTGGCACCACATGCAAAGGTCTTTCATCGATCACGCTGGGAAACTGCACAATTCATTGCCTATCCTGATCATGATTTATCTTTAGTAAGAGATCAGGTTGACCTCTGCTCTGTGAAGGTATCATTATATGGTTTATTCCATCTTGTCAAATAATTAAGCCTTTCACCGTTTAATCTAATATGCTATAATATTGTCGGTGAAAAATTACATAAATTTGGGGACGTGGCTCAGGGGGAGAGCGCTTGACTCACATTCAAGAGGTCGGAGGTTCAAATCCTCTCGTCCCCACCATAAAACAAAGGGAAAACCGGGACAATAAGAAGACCGGATCTTTCCCTTGTTTTTTAAATCCCGGATATAAATTTAAAACTCAAAAATCATATCAAAAGCAATATTATTCCTTGTTTCGTTGTATCCACGGATCATAATATGATCATCTGCCCTGGTTTTTAAGATAGAAAAGATATCTTTGTTTCTTAATTCGGATAAAAAGTAGACCTCAATTCGCTTGAGGCTAAGCAAATTATAACGCTCTTGATCGGTGAATGCATCGTAAGCAAATTCTCCATACCGGCTGTTGTTCACATGACCGAGACAATCAATATAGCTGTTGTAGACATCGCGTGTTTCCACCTTATTATATTCCACAGTAGTTTTATAAGTTGGTTTTGCTTCTGTTGTAAACATTTCTACCGGCTCAAAAAGGTTGAAGGGTGTTTCTTTCCGGCGATAGACGGTGCGCTTTTCAATATCCAGCAGGATTGAAAAAGAGGAACCTTTAAAAACGACTCCTTCGTTTTCATCTTTAAACATAATTTCACGCCTGAAATAAGGGCCTTTCCTCCGGGAGTACCAGGTACTGGCAAACATCTTTATACAACCCTGAATTGGTTTAACCATTTCAAAAGAGATTGATACCAGTGCCCAGGCCAATTTATTTTTCATCGTAGTTTCTACATTGCTGTTATGTTCATTTAAATGTTTTTCCACTACCTGGGAAAATAATTTTTGATATGCATAAGGCTTGAGCAACTTTTGTTCATTTAAATCAGCTACTTCAGTTTCTACCTCGTAAATACACTCTCGCTCAGTATTCATTTTTCACCTCTGTATGAATCCCTGTGTGCTTGCTGTATTTTCTCCCAGCACCGAGGGTAACATCATCTTCTATCCCTGTGCTTCTTTCTCCCTTTTGCGTTCCAGGACCCGCAGCCGGTGCCTTTCCTTTGCTTCAGCGTTTCGTCTTATCTCATCTTCAGTTTTGAGTTCTAAAGGGGGGACCTGAGTAGGTTTGCCGTTGCTGTCCAGAGCAACAAAAGTGAGATAGGCCGAGGCAGTGTGCCGTCGCTCGCCGGAATGAAAATTTTCTGCTTCTACACGAACCCCGATTTCCATCGATGTATTGCCGGCATAATTGATTGATGTCTTCAGTTTCAACAGTTCGCCGATATAAACGGGGTTATGAAAATCAAGCCTGTCTATGGCTGCGGTTACCACGTTAGTGGAAGCGTGGCGAACGGCAACTATTCCCGCTGTGCTGTCGATGAGTTTCATGATTGAACCGCCATGGACGTTTCCAGCCATGTTGGCATCCATTTGAGTCATCTGCTGAACGATAAATACTCTGCTTTCCTCGACTGTTTTAGCTTTCAACTCTTTTCCTCCTTCGACTGCCTGGAATTGACCTGATAGGATCTTACTATTTACGGCTGCTGAATTCAACTCGGGTCATGGGTGATGAAATATCGGAAAGGGTTAGCTATCAGGTCAGGCAAATTGCCTGTCTTTTTTTTACCGCAGCCATGTGCTTGTTTTTACAATTATTATTGATTATAATATTCATGCAAAACAGATCTATTCAATCGGGGGAAACGGCTTGTTTTATCACCAATATTTGTCCGAGTGAGGGATAACCATGCAGAGTAAAATTGTCGTTTCATTATTTCTGATAATGGCTTTCAGCGTTTTTCAACTGAGTGGTTGTACAAAGTTTTTCTCAGATTGGATAGAACCGGAAGATGAGCCGGTTGAACACGGCAGTCTGCTTCCGGAATGGTTGCTGCAGTCTCACCGGGTCAAGGAGGATCCCGGCCTGGCGGAAGGAGAGCCTGTTCTGCCGGGACTGCAGGTTTCGGAACCTGGTGAAATCGATACTGTTGACTTAGATTCATCTAATGAAGATATTGACGAAAACCTGGCTAATGGAGCGGCTGTATCCCAGCCGCAGTCCACAGCGGAAGAACCGGATGCCGATGACAATGAAAAAGAAGAGGTAAGGCCGGGGACCATGGCCTGGATTATTAAGAAGAAAGAAGACGCCGAAGCAGCCCAGAAAGAGAAAGAAGAAGATGCTGAAAACGAAGAAGAGGAAGAGGAAGAATGGTGGGAACTTGATGAAGAAAATGGCGATTCCTCTATCATTTATGAGAAGAATTAGTTAATCTATAATGACGAATATAAGTAAAGGGGCAATTCTCACTTGGCCGGGAGTTCGTCAATTAAGCCAAGTGTATAGCGTGTCAGCATGCTGATATCAATAATATTTACTCTACTGTCTCCGTTAATATCCCCCCGGGACTGCTGGGAGGCAGTCAAATCAGTTAGCCCCAGCGAATAACGGGCGGCCAGGGTTACATCGGTTATATTCACAGCGCCGTCTCCATTTAAATCT
>JAGYMW010000106.1 GCA_018400435.1 Bacillota bacterium
AAGCTGGCCATCATCGGTTCCAGTTCCTTGGCCCCTCCTTCAGCCCCCATGAGAAGGTACCCGTGTTCGTTGGCAATCGGGGCTGCGGCATGCAAAAATGCGGTACTGATTGGCGCAAGCAGGAAATCAACCTGATCCTCAACCATCAGCTTTTCCAACAGCCTAGTCATGGTCCCCATGTCGGAAGTATCGTCGTAAACTAGCAGTTCAACGGGCAGCTGCTTGCCATATTCTTCAACATAGATACCACCGCGGGCATTCACTTCTTCCGCCCACATCCGGTAAATAGGTCCGAAGCAGGCCTCGTCCTGGATTGCCAGCGGGCCAGTCAACGACCTTGCTCCCCCGAAAACAAGAACATCCTTGTCTTCAAGCGGGCCTTCATCTTCGGTTTCTTCCCCATTTTCAGGAGCTGCGCTTTCTTCCGCACAACCTCCCACAACCAGTGCGACTGCCATAAAGGCAATCAATACCAGAAATAGAAAACCTTTTTTTGTCATCTACTATACCCCCGTTTAGTTTAAAATATTGTGAAAGCCTTTCCTGGAATACATCTGCCTTCTATATAATTAAACCGCACCTCCTTTCCCTAATTTTAAACTACTATATATCTTACTCCCATAAAATTTCCTAACTTAAAATACTCGTTACCAAAAGCTCCAAGATGCTAATCTTATATATATATATATAAATCATTTAGTGTTTTTTGTCAAAACTATTATTGCTATAATATACTTTATATAACATTTATTGCATATGAGTAGTTCAAAGAAACCGCCTAATTCAGCAAGTAAACGCAAATCAGATTGTCTAAAATATCCCGTGCATTTTTAATATATAGAGTCAATAACTTTGACAAAAGAGATTTCATTCATGTAGTATGAAAGAGAAGTTTCAGCCGGCTAAAGTCGGGCAGTACCAATCCAGCTATAAAAAAGCTGTCTTGGCTGTTCAGGGTTTTTAAAAGTTTTCAACACTATCGAAACTGGATGTGATCTTTTGCCCTTTAAGTGGAAGGCCCTGCAACCGCGGCTGGCCACCCGACTATTATATGTAATTATTTTGGCTTTTATTCTGGTCATGGCCGGAGTCGCCCTGGGTAGTATTTTCCAGGGAGGAAAGAAACTAATTATCAATGAAGTAATGACCAGCAATCGGTGTGTGATTTCCGACGAAGACGACGATTACCCGGACTGGTTTGAAATATATAACCCGGGTGACAAAGAATTATCTCTTGACGGCTACTGGGTAACAGACGATCCGGCTGATCCTTACAGGTGGGCTTTCCCATCTGTAAGCATCGGACCCGGTGATTATTTAACAATTTTTGCTTCGGGAAAAGATAAAACCGATCCTGGCAACCCATTCCTGCATACTAATTTCCAGCTCAGCGCTTCCGGTGATGACCTTTTGCTGATAGATCCTGAAGCATCCGTAATCGACAGCATATCAGTTCCGGCGCTGTTCTCTAATGTTTCCTTCGGCCGGAAACCGGAGAATGTGGAAACCTGGGTATATTTTCTGGATGCCACACCCGGTGCTGAAAACAGCAGCTCCTCGTACGAACAAGTTGCCGAAATGTCGGTGGCAGATGAACAACCGGTCATCATTAATGAATTTCTAACAGTCAACCGGACTTCAACTTCTGACGATGACGGTGATCTCTCCGACTGGGTTGAGCTGTACAATCCCGGCGACAATCCCGTAAATATATCCGGATGGTGGCTCTCCGATAAAAAGGATAATCCTTTCAAATGGCGTTTCCCGGAAAAGGTTCTCGAACCGGACCAGCACCTGGTTGTCTTTGCTTCAGGTAAAAACCGCGCCCTCGCAGAAAACCCCTATTTGCATACAAACTTTAGCCTTAACGACAGGGATGACACCTTGATCCTCAGCATGCCCGACGGGGCAGCAGTTGATAAGATGGAGATCAGGAATATGGAACGCGACGTATCATACGGCCGCGATCAAAATAACCCCGATCAGTGGCTTTACTACCCACGCCCCACACCCGGTAAAGCTAATTATACACAAGGATTTGAAGTTTTCAGCGGATCGCCGGTGCCCGAGCTGGTGATCAGCGAAGCGATGGCCGCCAATTCAACAACGATTAATGATGAAGACGGTGATTACAGCGATTATATTGAAATCTGCAACCTTGCTGAATATCCGGTTAATCTTGGAGAATACGGGTTATCGGACAGTGAAGAACAGCCTTACCGGTGGCAGTTCCCTGCTATTACCATTGAACCGGAAGAATATCTGCTTATCTTTGCCTCGGGCAAAGATCGCCGCGACCCGGAAGCACCTTTTCTGCACACTAATTTTAAGATTAGGGCAACCGGGGAAACACTGGTTCTCAGCCACCCGTCAGGAATAACAATTGATCAGATGCCTACCGGTAAACAACACGGTGACCTCTCTGCAGGGCGCCTGTTAAACAATTTGAAAGAAAGATTCTTCATGAAAGATCCCTCACCCGGAGAGCCAAACAGGCCTCCTTTTTTTGAAGATTACACCACGGCTCCGCAGATCTCACCGGCGGGCGGTTTTTACAACAGCCCCCTGACAGCAGTGATTGCTTCCTGCGGCCCGGGAACAGAAATACGCTACACTCTTGACGGTTCAGAACCGACAGCCGAATCACCCCTTTATTCAGCTCCCATCGATATTGAAGATACATCAGTCCTGCGGGCACGGGCTTTCAGCGAGAACGCAATGCCCAGCCCTACAGTCAACCGTTCCTATATCATCGGTACCTATCACGAACTGACTGTTGTGTCGGTAATGATGGATCCCGCCGATCTCTGGGACCCGGTTGAAGGCATTTATGTCCGGGGCTATAAAGCTTCTAGCGAATTCCCCTACAGGGGAGCCAATTTCTGGAAAGACATGGAGAAACCGATCTATATAGAAATGTATGAACCGGACGGGACCCTGGGCTGGGATATGGAAGCAGGGATCAAAATTGGCGGCCAGTACAGCCGGGCCATGGACCAAAAAATTTTCAATGTTTTTTTCCGCAATATCTACGGCTACAACGAAATGCACTATCCTCTCTTTGAAGATAAGGATTTGACCCGGTTTAAAGCTATCACTCTCAGAACATCAGGGCAGGATGCCGTTTTCAGTAAGATCAGGGATATAATGATGACCAGCCTGCTCGATGAAACCGGCCTCGATTACCAGGCCCACCGCCAGGCTGTCCTCTACCTGAACGGCGAATACTGGGGTATATACAACATAAGAGAACGGGCCAATCGCTACATGGTAGCCCATAATCACGAACTGGATCCCGACAGGATCGACCTGCTGCAGGGCAACTGGCGGGTGCGAACCGGATCAAACGAAGAATATCTGGCTCTCCTTGATTTCGTCAGGAACAACGACCTGTCCCGGAAAGAAAACTACGCTTACATCCAAAAAAAAATGGATGTTGCGAATTATATCGATGCCCTGATCGCCCAGGTTTATTTTGCCCAGACCGATCAGGGTAACATCCGTTACTGGCGCGAACAGAGCGAGGAAGGAAAATGGCGCTGGCTGATTTATGACCTGGACTGGGCTTTCTGGCCGAGCCACCTGCACAACAATACTTTGGCGAGCATGACCAACCCTGCCGGCACAGGAGTACAGCAAA
>JAGYMW010000107.1 GCA_018400435.1 Bacillota bacterium
CCTTGATTTCAGAAGTGTCCCGGGCTACTATCCTGATCCCGGGAGCATCTGCAACTGAAACTGCCGCATCCGGATTGCTGTTGTTACCCGCGGTTACTTCGCTGCTCCTGATGAAAGCGGCAATAGTGTTATTGATCCAGTTCAGAGAGACAGAACCGGCGGCGCCAAAACCGCCTCCTCCGGCAACAGCTGCTGAAACAGTTTCAATACCCGAACCGCATTCCGCTTCCACTGTAAGATCATTACCCGCAGAAACAATGGAATTAATCACTGCCGCCTGGTAGAAGTTTTCAACATGATTAACCGCAGCAGTCACACCAACACCGGACCCGCCGCCGGCTATGGCACCGGCAATAGACTGGATCGAGGTAAGGCGGTCTGGTCCTACCGGCTGCTCTGTCTCAATATCATCTCCACCATCACCGCTGTCTACGTCCGGCTCATAATCCCAAGCCAGGGTGGGATCCGATTGCGGTTGCAGAGCACCTTTCGGGATGCTCTCCCGGGGTCTGGACAGGGCAGAAAGGCTTATATTTTGAGCAGCATCAACTTCTGAATAATCTTTAATCCCGGCGATAACTTCAGTATAAATGTAGTTTACTGAGGCCGAGCCCTGCACTGCCACTCCACCAACAGCCATTCCGGCAGTAATATTGACAATAATCGAATCGTCCACCGCTTCCAGGTTCACTGAACCTTCAGTGGAGGTAACTTTGCTATTGATTATTTCCGCCCTGATCCCGCTTCCGCATAAAAAGTCCGCCTCATCGTAAGAAAAGTCATCAAATGCTTGTTCTTCATCGGGGTCCATGTCCTCCGGCGATTTCGGGTTATCATGATCATAGAAATTATCTTCACTGATATTTTCAGTTGGCAAAGGACCAATAAGACCTGTGTCATAGACCAGTTCGTCACCGGCAATAGAACCGCTGCCAATAAAAACAACTCCGACCGCACCGCCGACTCCACCGATGAGGGCTCCGGATCCATTACCGGCAATAACGCTGACGGCAGTGTGGTTATAAGCCTCAAGTACAATGTCATTATTCGCTCGAACCAGCTTGCTGTCATCTAAAGCTATGCAGTTCGCAATGTAGGAGGCCAGGTCGGTATAGATCCAGTTTACCGAAACAGCACCGGAGGCTGCTGCTCCCTTACCGACAGCTACGGTTCCGGCAACACTGATGCTCTTAATAATACTGTCTGATTCGGCTACTATCTCAATTCCACCATGATCTGAAACAACTTTAGAATCATTGATGTAGCTATATGATACCCGCGCGTCACCTGAAGAGCCGATGTTATTAACAGCCACGGAAGCCCCAACTGAAGCCTTAACCGCACCGCTGAAAGTCCCGGCTATGGAAGCAATCTCGGAAGCCTCACTGCTGTTAATCTTCACCCCGGCATCGGCGGAGACACCTGAACCATCTATATAAGCTTCTGCTCCGCCCCCGATAGAGTTGATCGATACCGAACCGTTGAGGGAGGCCATGCCGCCAACACCACCGCCAGCTGATATGGAGGCGATATAGGCGTCGGAGATCGCTGCCAGAGAAACAAAAGCAGGAGTAGTTACTGTAGAATTATTATCAATATAAGAGCTCACCTTGGCATCGATATCGTTATAGGCAAATGCAGCTCCGATACCGACTTTGCCGGAGATATTAATTTGACCCGCCAGGGATTGAATGCTGGCATCGTCCCGGGCGGAAAGAGAGATCCCTGGATAAAGACCGTTAATTATTTCAGTGGTCTCGTTATTGGAGGTGACACTGCTCTCGCTGATAGAGCTCGTTACAGTGTTTCTGATGAAGTTGAGGGAAACTGAACCGGCCAGGCTGAGCTTACCGGAACCAACAAGCGCCACTGAAGCGCTTTGAATTCCTGTCTTCGTTTCAGCATTGAGGATGACATTGCCCGTGTTGGATGTGATTGTTGAACCACCGATGATCTCGGCCTTAAAGCTGCTGTCAATATGGTTAATCGCCAATGCAACTCCGGCTCCGGCCTTGCCTCCACCGGCAACAGCCCCGGCCAGGGATTGAATGCCCGTTAGCTCCCTGGGCCCCTCATTATCATAATCTGCATCATCTGGATCCTGACCGTCAAAATTCGCTACTGGGGTAGCATCGGATTCAACCTGCAGCGCCCCCTGGGGGATATCCGTCCGCTGCAGCGATAGAGCCTGCAGCGAAATATCACTTTTTGCTGAAACTTCAGATCCGGTAATGTTGGCCAGGACATTATTAAAAATGTAGTTTACCGAAACAGAACCCTGGACCCCGGCATCTCCACCAATGGCCGCCCCGGCGGTAATGTTGAAGATGGCGCTGTTGGCAGTAGCAAGTAGTTCAACCGAGCCTTCAGTTGATTTTACTATTGAGCTCTCAATGTAAGCCCTGACCGCCCCGGAGGAGACTTCATCCCCTGTTTCCCCGGGTTCATCATACTGGTAGGCACTGTCCGGTATATCTTCATCTGCACCTTCATTTGCTACCGGTTGACCATCTTCTGTTACCGGCTCGCCATTATCATTAACATCAACTGCCGGACCAACATCAAAAGCATCGCCAATACGTCCCTCCGAAGCCCTGCCGATGAAGTTAACCGAAACCGCAGCTCCGATACCGACCTTTCCGGCTCCGGCAACGTTGCCGGCAATAACACTGATTGCAGAGTTATCAGAAGCGGTGAGCTTCAAGTCATCCTTCGACTGCACCAGCAACCGCTCGGGATCACTGCTGTCACCGCGGCAGCCGGCAATGTAGGCTTCCAGGTTATTGTATATAAAGTTAATTGAAATGGCCCCGTTGGCGGCAACCTTGTCGGATGCACCACCCGCGGCCGAGATGCTCTTGATTACCGAATCAGACTGGGCTGCTATTTCAATCGGCCCTGATGACGCAATAACCCGGGAGCTGTCAATGTAACCGGCGGTATGATTGGGTTCGTTGCTAATGTGATCGCCGATGCAGTTAACAGCCACCGCGGCACCGATAGCAACATCCTGCGCTGCGGAAAGAGCTCCGGCAATTGAAGAAATTTCTGCATTATTGAGAGCCGAGATGTAAACACCCTGGTCGGCGCTGATCTCCGAATCAAAAATATAAGCTTCGGTGATCATGGCGATATCGTTGTAGCTTACCGATCCGGCCAGGGCGGCGTTCTTGGCGCCGGCCACCCCTGCAGCCAGGGCCCAGATTTGGGCATCATTTGTTGCCGTCAGGGTCAGAATGCCTGTCGTGTCAATCTGCGAACCGCTGATATAAGCACTGACCTGGCCATCAATCTCATTCCAGGCCACTGCTGCGCCAAGCCCTGTTTTTTCAGCCCCGCCGATGGCCCCGGCAATGGTAAATATTTCAGATTCGTTTACCGCCTGGATATTAATATTGCCGCTGGTTCTTGGATCTTTTACCGGACATACAACAGCAATAAAGGCCGACTCTACATCATTCTCCAGCCTGTTGATCGCCACGGTCCCGGAAGCTCCCACATAGCTGCCATCCCCACCGACACCGACCGAAGCTACAACAGCAAATATATAACCGCTGCTTTTGGAATCCAGGAGGGCATTACCACCGAGATTCAGTTCGGAATTGGAAATCACCGATAC
>JAGYMW010000108.1 GCA_018400435.1 Bacillota bacterium
TCTGCCCAGGGCAAAAAGAATAAGCAGCGGTTTGTGTGGTGCCCTTTCATCTCTTCGCTGCCATATTCTTAAACCTTCTATGATGTTTTTCAGTTTTTCCGCCTGCATAACAGGGAAACCTTCTGACCGGGTAATCGGAATCATTCGCAGTAATAATAAAAATTTACGGTCAACTCTATTTAATTCAAACTTATTCTGCATTTATGTGATATATCCTGCCAGAAATTTTATTTAAATACCCTGCAGATAGTTTTGCCTGTGGTTTTGCTGATACCGGTGGTAAAACCGCTTTTCAGAGGAATCTTTTCACCGCTAAAGCATCTGCTCCAACAGCGGCCTCAGGTCGGCTGGAACAGCAGCTATTTTAACCTGGCGGTTGTTCACTATCGCCTTGCCGACCATGACCAGCCCTTTGCTCCAGAGTTTGCCTGTTGTCGAGTGTGGTTCTTCGTCGTCCCAGTAGAAACCGTCATCTTCCATTTTGCCGAACTTACGGCTGACGGCGCTTAGAGGCGCCCAGCCATCCCTGCCGAGCAGGTAAGCAAACATTTCCCGTTCGGAGGAGTTAAGCTTCTGGACCGCTTCTTTAAGGTGGGCAGGATCGGTCAGGTGGGAGATGATCGCTTTCTCTCTCTGAGGACGTCGCTGGCGGGGATCAATGCCGTGTAATTCGCAAATATTAAGCAGCCATTCATTGGGCATATTCCTCAGGCCCCGACTCAGGGTAGATTCAGGAGTAATTTTTTTCTCTTCTATCTCCGACCTTAAATCTTCCTCAAGCTCACCTTTATAAAGATTTTTTAGCCGCTCCATAGCGTCGCCTGGGGTTAGACGCTGTTCAGCCATGCTGCGTATATAATCCACCTTTTTCTTAAATTCTTCATGCAAATCTGTCGTATCGACTCGGTCGATGTACTGCAGGGCCTGATCAAAAGCCCCTCTTTCAAGACAGAGCCCGGCCAGATTAACAATGGCCACGGGCTCGTCGGGGAAACTATCAGCCAGAATTTCCAGGATCTCACGGGCCGGTTCCCATTCCTTTTTGTTGCGGTAGAGGTTGGCCAGGGTAATCATGGCCCGTGGATAAAAATTGCCCCGCTGGTAAAGCGGTTCCAGCAAAGCGATTGCTTCATCTATTTTCCCTTCGTCTCGGAGTGCAAGAGCTCTGTCACATATTGGATCCAGCTCCTGGTCGGGCTCCATACTGATCTCTTTCTTTTCTACTTTGACCACGGTCTCTTTTCCGTCAATCAGCACCGGCACCTCTTCGCCTTCTTTATAAGCGCCCCGTTCTACCAGGGCAAACACAGCGGACATTTTAACTTCCTTCGACACAAGGGCACTCTCCAGCAGACCCCGGGCCAGTTCTTTACCCCACTCCCCGCCAAAGCTTACCAGCAGCTGGATCGCATTTTTCTTTTCTTTTTCTTCCCGCTGTTCGTCAAAGAGGGTATCAAGCATAACCATGCGGATCAGCCCGGTTTGCAGAGCTTCTTCCTGTTTTTCCCTGTCATCTACGGCTTCCCTGAATTTTTCTTCAATTTCATCCCAGTCGGGCGGTTCATAACTCAGGGCAAAATGGGGAATAACATCCCGTTCCATCAGGAAAGCCACCCGCTGCATAGGGATGATAAAGTTGCCAATCCTGTTCAGCGGATCCCAGATAGAAGCGGCCTGCTTGTAACGTTTAAGGTTAAAGCAGGCGATGCCGGCGCCGTAGCGGTTCTCCCAGCTGACGTGGTATCGTTCATATTTTTTATAGAGGTCAATAACCCGCCGGTGATCGCCCAGCGCCCCGGCGGCACGCATCAACTGAACGGTATATTCATACCAGGATTGGGGATCTTGATCCTGCTTCCGGAGGTGAGGAAACTTCTTATCGAAAATCTTCACCGCCCGGTTTAGGCAACGTTCCGCTTCGTCCCGGCGATCGAGGCGGGCATACATCTGGGCGGCAAGAGCAAAGGTGTAAGGGCTATTAACCGGAGTATCGGCCTGCAGGTATGGTTCGAGGAGGGCCAGGCCCTGCTCATACTCACCACACAGATGGGCAATAGAGGCCAGATTGTTCAACACAATAACCTTTTCTTTTTCTCCTATGGTTTCGGCTTCTGACAATAGTTTCCGGAGGATCTTTTCAGCCTCGTCTATTTTTTTCTCGTTCATCAGTTTGCGGGCTTTCTCCATCAGATGCTCATACTGTTCAGGGTTCAATCTGAGCACTCCTTTCCTCATTGGAACAGAAATATAATATTCCACACCCGGGCCGGAACCGGCCCACTGCAAAGGCAATAATCGGTAAAAGCTTTTCATGTATTATAATTTGCGACTCCGGCAAATTTAATGGTGCTTCCGGTTGCTAATGTGATTTTCGTCTCCGGGCCCGGGTTTTCCTGTTACTATCTTATTTTCAGGCAGGAACCCGGTAAAAACATTCCTTTTTATATCACTTATTACCGATCCATTATCCCCTTTGATGACAGTGCGGCAGCGTTATATGCCAGGAGCATGGCCAGCCTGTTATTATTACTGTATAAATTGGATTTTTATAAACAGATAATCCAACAGATGGATGTAAGGCTGGCACGCAAAAAGCAAGTAGTGGGTTTAAGATTATTTCGTCACGGCTGTTCTTCTCAGAAAAAATCTACTGGTTTACAGTGTTATTACAGGTTGCTTCTATTACATACTCGGCCGGGTAAGCTGGCAAAAATACTTGACTAATTAAATTATCTATATATAATGATAAATAGTAACTATTATTAACTGGAGGGGGGTGTAAAAATGCACAAATATATCAGTAAAACATTTAAACCCTGCCTAGTGCTCGGGATATTTTTTATGGTTTTGTTAGCCGCACCTGGCTTAACTTATGCCAGTCAGGACAGCGAAACAGAATCATCGCCTACCGATGCCGAGGCCTCAGAAAGCAGCGCACCGGTCAGTGATGAAACAGCTAACGAAGACTCATCAGCGACAATGACCGAAACAGATTTAGAAAATGAATCAAAAACTGATGATGATGTTAATGATATATCGGAAGAGTCTTCGGAAGTGGAAGAGGAAATTATTGCTCCGGAATTAACCGAAGAGACAAATGAAGAGACAAATACGGAAGGTGAAGAACCGGGCGATCAAGAGATCGATTTAGCTGAAGAGCCCTCCGAAGCCATCGATCAAGAATCAGACATAGCTGATCAGCCTTCAGAAGAAGATGAGCAGGGATTAGATGCTGAAAAAGTTGATAGTGCTGAAACACCGGCCGCTGAATCTGACCTCGACTCATCTGACGAAACCACCCAAACAACAGGTGGCAACTCCTATAAGGCAGAGATTACTGTAGACGGTGATGAGCCAACAACCGGTATGAACCAGGACGTGGAGATGACTGCTACCTTTACCGAACTGGGGGATTCTACACCGCTTGGTTCGGGCCGGATCTATTTAGACAATGACTTTGCCTATGAGGATTATGCAGACGGTACAAATACCGGTTTAACTGTTAATTCTTCTTTAGGCGAGGATCCTGATTCTGGCTGGACCGCATTTTGGGAAACCATTGACAGTGAGCAAACTATAGCCCTTAAGG
>JAGYMW010000109.1 GCA_018400435.1 Bacillota bacterium
GATAGAACTTCCGGGAAAATCCTTGCACATAAAAAAACCAGCGGACCTTATAAAAATATTGTTGAAAAACCCTGTGAACCCAGACCAGAATAGTGTCTTGGATTTAACAAAAAAAGTCGTGATTTGCCTTTTTAAGCTTATAGTGGTAAACTTGTTTTAAAAGTTCCGCAAACGAATGACTAAAAAACGTGGAGGAACCCAAAATGAAGAAAAAATCCACCTCGTCTTAAGCTCTAAAAGCTTGTTCGGGGTATTTTAATATTCAAGAGATAGGAGGGAAGAGAGATAATGGACGAAAAGAAAAACACTGCTGAAACAAGATCGAAAGAGGTAAAAGTTGCCAAAAAGCCTAAGAGCAAAAAGACTGATCGCTCCTGGCGAGGAAAATATGAAAGGCCTGTCAAATCGGTGAAGTAAATAACAAAATAACGGGAATAATCCCGGTTGTGCTAACGGAAAAGCGCAATATAAATACCGGCAGTGCTGACGGGAAGCACAATAAACAAACCCGGCGGCGGTTACGAATCGCAATATAAATTATCGGGGGTGCAAGATTTGTTTAAGAATAAATGGGTATGTTTTGCAGATGGTGGAGGAGGAGGAACTGGGACCGATGCCACTGGTGGGACTGGTGGGACTGGGACCGATGCTACTGGTGGAAGCGGGGCGGAATCAAGAGGTAAAGATGCAAAACCTCCCGAAGAAAAGAAACCCTTTGCCACCTTCCCGGATGAAGCGAGTTTTACTGCCAGGGTAAAGCAGGCAGCAAACTCAGAACTTAAAAGTCTGACAAAAGAACTTGGTTTTGAATCAGTTGAAGCCATGCAAGAAGCGGCCAAAAAGGTTAAAGAAATCGAAGAAAAGAATAAAACTGACCTTGAAAAAGAAAAGGAAAGGGCCGATAAAGCAGAGAGTGAAAATGCTGCTATAAAAGAAACAGCGAATCAGAAATTGATTAATGCTGAATTGAAGGTTTTTGCAGTCCAATCGAAATTTATTGACCCAGAAGATGCTGTAATCCTGGCTGATTGTTCTAAAATTAATGTTGATAAAGACGGAAAAGTGACTGGAGCTAAAGAGGCTATTGAAACTCTGGTCGAAGCTAAGCCGCACCTTGTAGGGAAAAAGGTGGACACTCCAATCGGTGGACCGACAAATCCCGGGGGTGATAGTGATACAATGACAGAAGAAGAAATTGGTCAAAAAATCGCTAAAGATCGCTTGGAAGCAAAGAAACAAATTAACGAACATGCCTTTAATCCTTGGGCAAGTTAAAGAATAATTCTTGGAGGAGTTGAGAAGAAATGAGTTACAATTTGAACTTAAACACCACGACTATCGGCGGGAATGTTCCGTTTATAGACACCATCGAAACACGGTTTATTCGTGGTGGGTTAACGATTGATTCAGTCCATGCGGCCGCAAATCGGGCCGAATCGCAAGGACAGTTGGCACTTGTCATTGATAAATTAATGGCTCTGGCCGGGGCAATCCTTTGTCAGCAAGGAGCGAATGGCAAATGGCAGGTTTACACTCCAGACGAAGCAGCCCTTGCCGCGGTCCTTGACATTGGGACCCCTGGTTCCGATAACGCCATACGGCTTACTGCTGATGCGGCCGGGGCAGCCGGAAATGATATTAATATCAAACTGACTGATCCGGAAGCAAATACTCAGTCGATAGCTGTCAACGTGGTCGGCAATTCGATTGAAGTTTTGTTAGCTACCGACGGATCGGGAGTAATCACTTCTGACGCCGATGCAGTAGTTGCCGCCATTAACGGCGAAGCTGCCGCCGCTGCCCTGCTTACGGCAGAGGTTCATCCTGATGCTACGGATGGAACCGGAATAATGGCAGCGACTGACAGTTTTGAAAACCTTGACGGAGGCGCCGACGCAGTATCAGAAAACATCTCGGCTGCAAACGATGTCGTTCTTTTGTTTGAAGATGCTGACCTTTCCGGCGGAGATGCCATCGCTTCAGGCGTTGACGGGGGCAGGGTAATTGAAAACAGGTTGCCTTATATGGACGCCACCGCTAAAACTGCTATGCCGCACATTAAAATAATTATGAAATAAGGTAACTGATTTTAAGTAAAAATAAGGAGTTGAAAATAAATGCACCCTTTACTGAAAGAATTTACAACTAAACTGGTTCTTTCTTATGCTCGAAGCCTCCCAGAAGAGGGGGCTATGGGGCCGCTGTTTTTCCCGGTCCTTAATACTAATGAATTGAGTTTTGAGTATTACCAAGATCAGGTTTTAACGAACGTTTCTGCATCGGTGCAGGCTTATAATGCAGAAGCACAGATCGGCAGCCGGGAAGGGCTGGTTAAAGTCTCCGGTGAAATCCCTCCGATCAAACGTAAAATCGATCTTGATGAAAGAAGTATGCTTGCCCTCAGACGGGAAGGCGCCGGCGATGTCGAAATGGTCAGATCTGATCTGTATAATGATATTGCCAATATGGTCAATGCGGTTTATACCAAAATTGAAGCATTAAGAATAACCGCCCTGGCTCTCGGAAAAATTGAGCTCAATGAAAACGGGATTATTCTGAGCGTTAATTATGGAGTGCCCGCAGATCAGCAAGTTACTCTGGCCGGAGGCGATCGCTGGAGTGAATCTGCTACCAGGGATATTATGGGTAATATCCAGACCTGGACAAATACCGTTGAGGACGCTACCGGGGTAAAACCTACAAAAGCACTGACCTCAAATGTTGTTCAAGCTCTTATGCTGGCAGATCAAGGAATTAGGGATATGATCTGGGGGAATACCGACGATAATAGGCCCGTAACCCTAACACAAATTAATAACCTCCTGCAATCAATGGACCTGCCGCAGCTGGGTTTTTATAACAAGCGGTATCGGGTTCAGAATGAAGATGGCACTTACACTACAACTCGTTTCTTCCCAGACAATATGTTTGTTTTGCTTCCTGAAGGGAAGCTGGGCGATACTTTAATGGGACCGACTGCAGAAGCGATGCTTGACGAAGCAGTTGAATCGAAAAATGTAGCCGGCATTTACGCCAACGTTACCCATCAGAATGAACCGCCCATGATCTGGACAAAAGCAGCTGCAACTTCCCTGCCTACATTCCCGGCAGCTGACAGGGTGTTTCAGGCTCAGGTTATTGACTGAGAGTAATACCACCTCCTACTAAGTGGTATATGGGAGGCGGAATAATCGGCATTCTGCCTCCCGCTTTAAAAAAGGAGTTAGTTGTATATGCTCACACTTACAGTTACGAAGACAGAGGTTCAGAAAATATTTGATACTCATCTGTTTGCGAGTTCTTGGGAAAGTGCTTCGTCTGAAATTCAGAATAGAGCAC
>JAGYMW010000011.1 GCA_018400435.1 Bacillota bacterium
TGAAAAAATTAAAGGATCGAATAACCCGCTTATTTAAAACGGGTTATTCTTTTTTATTAAGGACAGTTGCTTTATAATATAAATAAAAAGACAGGTTATGATTATGAATAATGAATTGTTTTGGACAGCGGATATAGGTGGTACAAAAATAATGCTCATGTTAATTGACAGGAAGAAGTCGGTATTGTTCAGGGAAAAAATACCGACTCCTTCCCGCCCAGAACCAGAAGCACTGGTGGAAGTGCTGAAAAAAGAAATATTATCTGTGGGAAAAGAAATAATTTTACCTGCAGGTGGCAAAACCGCCAAGTTGGGCATTTCCATGGCTGGTTTTGTAGATCATAGGAGCGGTTTGGTTCATCAGTCACCCAACCTGGAATGGCACTCACCGGTCCCTCTGGCCAGAATGATAGGCGAAGCAACCGGTTTGCAGGTTACAATAGAGAATGATGCCAATGCAGCTGTTGTTGGTGAAGCCTATTATGGCGCTGCCAGGGGATTTCAAGATGCCGTATATGTTACAGTAAGCACAGGTATCGGTGGAGGATTGTTCCTTGACGGGAAGTTATACAGAGGAAGCAACGGTTTTGCCGGTGAAGTAGGACACATTAAACCTTTCGGGAAAAATAGAAGTTGTAAATGTGGAGGGGAAAACTGCCTTGAAGCCTGGGCTTCCGGTAGTGCCATTGCCTGCCATGGAGCGGATCTTTTAGGAAAGGGCATCTCAGGCAGTGAAATTAAAACCGCGGAAGATGTATTTACCCTTGCCGACAGTGGGAATACTGTAGCCAGATCTATAATTCATTTTGCCGCCGACAATGTGGGGATCGGACTTTCAAATTTAGTGAATATCGTCAACCCGTCCTGTCTTGTACTCGGAGGGGGAATTGCCTTCAACCGGGAAGATTTTTTGGAAAGAATAAGTAAAAAAATATTTGAAAATGCAATCCGTCCAGCCGTCAATGTAACTCCCCTGAAAATTGTCAGAGCGGAACTCGAACCGGAAGCAGGTATCTGGGGTATCTATGCCTTATTGAGCGGGCAGGTAGACTAATATTATGGAAATTATTGAGCCACTTGAACATCTATATGAAATATTTGAACTGATGACGGCAAAATATGGCGTAATGGGGATCGCTGTGGCTATGTTTGCTGAAAGCGCCGGGGTCCCTTTTGCTTCGGCTGTTGTTGTTTTGACCTCCGGAACGATGATCCTGCGGGGAAGCGTTTCTTTCTGGTCAGTATTTCTGGCTTCGACAATAGGCATTACCACAGGCAGTATCTTCAGCTATTATGTGGGGATGTTAAGCGGTCTGCTGAGCAAGATTGTAAAAAAAGGGTACAAAAAAAGAAACGGGCAGAGAAAAAGCGATGACGAGACCTATGAACAGGTTAAAAAGGTTTATGTCAGGCAGCCGTCCAAACTGGCCATGCTGTGGGATAGATACGGCAATTTTTCTATTTTTATGGCGCAGCTCTGGGGAGTAACCAGGACATTTATCTCTTTCCCCGCCGGAGCTATGCATATGAATATCTCTCTATTTATCATTTACACTTTTCTTGGCGGGGCAATTTACAGTCTTCTGGCGATAGCTTCAAGTCTGTTGCTTACCGGAACGATGGGATTCGCCATCAGGCTGTTACGAATGCTTTTCAATCTGTCTCCATGGATCCTGTTCATGGCAATTGGCTTGATTATTCTTCTGATATTCCTGTTCTGCATGATCAAAAATAAAAAATGGTTTTGCCAGTTCGTCGATGGGATCCGAATGAAAATATGGAAAGGTTTTCAGGGCAACGATGAAGAAAATTAACTTGACATATTGTTTTTGGAAACATTTTCATTTTTATATTCGAAAGGATAGTTCAGTTGAATGGGTAAGAGAAAATTTAAACTGAAAGTCCATAGCGAACGCTGTAAGGAATGCGGTATCTGTTTTGCTTTCTGTCCGGAAAAAATACTTGAACCGGGCGAAGATGGAACTCCGGTTATGACCGATCCGGATAAATGCAAAGGCTGCAAGTTGTGTGAGTATCTCTGTCCTGATTTTGCCATCGAGATTATTGAAGATGAAGATACGATGAATGGAAAAAAGAAAACAAAAAATCCCGGAGGTGATGACCGGTGATAGATGAGATCCTGGAAGAAACAGCCAGGTTTAAACCGGTGCCACTTAATGCTGCCATGGCCTACAGTGAAAACCGGGATATTTTGATTGAAGCAGTTAACGAAATTATGACAAAAAACGCGAACACAAAAAAGCTGATTGGCCGCAATCCTCTGTCTGTTATGTATGATAATCATGAAAATCATGCCGCTTTTATGAGCAATATATTTAAGCTCAATGATTATGCATTGATGGCCAAGGTTGTTTTATGGGCATATTTCAGTTATCGGAAACGGGGTTTTTCGGACGATTATTTCCCTGTTGCCATGGAAGCTTGGATAGAGGCAATTCACAGGGCAATTAGCCCGAATGAGGCCAGACCGCTGGTAAATGTATATAGATGGATTATAAATAGACACAACCAACTGTTGCTCGCCTGTGATGAAGAGCAGGAACCACAGATGTTGATCAATAAACGCTGGAAAGAGTATAAGGAAAAATTTCTTTCTTCGCTGCTGAGCGGGGAATACAAACTGTCACAGCAGATTGCTCGAGAAACTATACAATCCGCAGACGATTTGAAAGATTTTTATATGCAGGTGATTCAATCCTCACTTTACGAAATTGGCCGGATGTGGGAAAGCGGCGAGATCTCAGTTGCGCGGGAACATCTGGCATCGGCGATTGTAACAAGGGTAATGGCTTCACTTTACGGCCACTTTATCATTTTCGAAAAGACCAGGGGAAAAGCGGTCGTAACGGCAGCACCAAATGAGTTCCATGAAATAGGGCCGAGAATGGTTGCCGATTTGCTGGAGATAGATGGTTGGGATGTTGACTATACGGGAGCAAATGTTCCAGCTAAGGATCTGGTCGTTTTTTTGAAAAAAAAGAAGCCCTTCCTTGTTGCTCTTTCCATATCAATGCCTTTTAATATCGATCGTGCCAGAGAAACAATAGATTTGATCAGGGAAAATTCAAATTTAAAAAAAATGAAAATTATGATTGGCGGGAGGTGTATCAGCTTCTATCCACAGATTGAAAACTATCTGGGTGCAGACGGAAGCGGTAAATCAGCAAAGGAAGCTGTAGAACTGGCTGCCAGGTGGTGGTCCAATGCTCAATAAAGAATTTTTTCGTCATAATTGCGATCCCTTCTTGAAATATCTAAATCGGGCAGGCAGTGTGGGAATCGTAATAATGGACAGGCAGTTCATCATCACGGATTGTAATGATTACTTTTTAAGAATGATCGAAAATGATAACAGGCCCTGTGGAGATCATCTCTCAAAATATCTGGCACATGAAGATAAAACTTTCATGAAGCAATTAATCCGTGAGGAAACAGACAGGATAAGGTTAACAATAGTCGGGCAAAAAGGCAGCCGCATTAGCATGTCAGGTTATTTTACCGAATTTGCAAGCGGTTATGTTCTTTTTCTGGAAAGGGCCTGGATTGAAGACGATGAAGTAATTAAAGAGATTTCCAAGCTTAACAATGAAATGGCAAATATGACCAGGGAATTGAATAAAAAAAATATTGAACTACAGCGAGCGAATGCCAGGATTAATAATCTCCTGCGCACAGACTCTCTAACAGCGATAGCTAACAGGCTTTACTTTATGGAATATTACAGCAAAATCTATGCCAGCGCTCTTCGACACGGTAATGCACTAAGTTTGATTATGGCTGATCTGGATTATTTTAAAAAGATTAACGATCAATATGGCCACCAGGTGGGTGACGAAGTGCTGGTGGCTTTTGCAACAATACTGAAGGAGAATTCACGTTCGGGAGATCTGGCCGCCCGTTACGGAGGAGAAGAATTTGTCGTACTGCTGATGCAAACAGATGCAAAAGGTGGCAAAAAACAGGCAGAAAGAATCAGGAAAAATCTGGAAGATAAAGAAATAGGGTCAAAAAAAATAAAAGTCACGGCCAGTTTCGGAGTAGCTGAACTTAAAAGTGGAGACAATATGGATGATTTGCTCAGGAAAGCTGATGAAGCTCTCTACAGGGCCAAAGGGCAGGGCCGTAACAGAGTAGTTGTTTAATACATGAGCAGATCAAAGGAGCCCGTCAAAAGTGAATCCAGAAAAATGGGAAAATAAAACAATAAAGAACAGCAGGGGATTGAAGTTGTCGGTTCTTTTAAGAGAGGCGGTATCTGTTCAATCAAGGAAAGGTCAAAAAAATTTACCCGGGAGACATTCATTTAGCAGGAGTAGCGACCGGCCCAGGAATCCTCTTGTTGTTGTCTGTCACGGATTTACAGGTTCAAAAGAGGGAAGAGGCAAAACGTTAGAAATGGGAGACATCATTGCCGGAATTGGTTTTGACACTCTTGCTTTCGATTTTGCCGGTTGCGGAGAGAGTGAAGGAGAATGGGCTGATATTTCACTGACGCATCAAATTGAAGATCTCGGGGCAATCGTAGATTGGGCTCTTGATGTAGGCTACAGGGATATTGTCCTGAACGGAAGAAGTTTTGGTGGAACAACAGTACTTTGCTACGGAGCAGAGGACAGCAGGGTAAATGCTATCTGTACATGGGCTGCCGTAGCATCGTTAACTAACACTTTCAACAGACTGCTTTCAACGAATCAAGCGATTGCGGCAGGAGAGGGGAAAATAATTGTTGAAGCTGAAGATGGTCAATACACGCTAAAAAAAAGTTTTTTTGATGATCTTAAAAAACATGATCCATTGAAAGCGGCTTCCCTGATATCGCCACGCAGTTTACTGCTTATTCATGGTTCGGCTGATGAATCGGTACCCTGTGAAGAAGCCGAATATCTTTTTCGGGCAGCCGGTGAACCGAAAAAAAGAGTTATTATTAAAGGGGCTGATCATCGCTTCAGCAACCATATTAGTGAAGTATGGTCGGTATTCTTCAGCTGGTTGGACAGTTTAACCGGTGAGTCAGTCGGATGAAAAAGGATATAAAATAAAAATAAGACAAAGGTTGTCGGTTATTATATTGAAAAAGGAGTCGGCTGCTTGAAAACTGATCAGGGCAATACCCAAAACCGTTTGAACGGTGTGAAAAAGGTTAAAACTTATTTTATAGTAACTTATGGTTGCCAGATGAATGAACATGATTCAGAAGTAATGTCCGCACTTCTGGAAGGCCTCGGTTTTAGCCCCGCAGAGGAACTGGAGAAAGCCGATCTGATTATTATCAACACCTGCGCAGTGAGAAAAAAACCGGAAGATAAGGTGGCGTCATTGCTTGGGAAACTGGCGCCACTGAAAAATATAAATAAAGATTTGATTATAGCGGTGACGGGATGCATGTCTCAGCAGAGAGAAATGGCTGTCCATTTAAAAGAACGTTTCCCTTTTGTCGATTTGATCACGGGGACTCATGCTCTGCCTCGCCTGCCTTCGCATATAACCCGGATCATGGAAATTAAACAGCGTAAGACTATAGTCGATATTGAAGAAGACTATGCTAAACGTGAGGGTTTGCCGGTAAAACATAGCAGTTTTTTCAAAGCCTGGCTCCCCGTTAATTATGGTTGTAATAATTTTTGTTCTTACTGTATCGTTCCCTATGTTCGGGGAAAGGAACGCAGCAGAAAGATGGATCATATTATTGAAGAGGCAAAAATTCTGGCTGAAAAAGGTTATATGGAGATTACTTTACTGGGGCAAAATGTTAACTCCTATGGTCATGATCTGCCGGGCAAACCAACTTTTGCAGCGCTGCTTAAAGAAATGGATCAAATAAATGGACTGGCCAGGATTCGCTTTATGACATCGCATCCAAAAGACCTTTCTTCTAAATTGATTGAGACTGTAGCCAGGGGAGAAAAGATATGCGAACATTTCCATCTGCCCGTGCAATCCGGAAGCGACAGGATCCTGAAATTGATGAAGAGGCAGTACAGCAGGGAAAAATACAGCAGCCTGGTACGAGAAATCAGAAAAGCAATACCAAATGTTTCTGTAACGACTGATTTGATTGTGGGATTCCCGGTCGAAATGGAAGACGATTTCCATGAGACACTGAGCCTTCTAGAAGAAATTCGTTTTGATAACGCCTTTTCTTTTCTTTATTCACCCCGTAAAAATACGAAGGCAGCATTGCTGAAAGAAGAGATAAGCCACCAGGATAAAGAGAAGAGGTTGGGAAAATTGAATAACCTCCAGCATCGTATAAGCAAAGAAGTAAATGAAACACTGGTTGGCAAAACAGTGGAAGTGCTGATAGAAGGTACAAGCAAGAACAATCCGGATATGAAGACAGGTCGGACGAGAACCAATAAACTTGTTCATTTCCCAGCTTCAGGGGAATTGACCGGGCTGCTGGTCCGTGTTGTGATCAAAGAAGCCCGCACCTGGGATTTGATTGGCGAAGTAGAATAGGATCGTTAAGAAATCCTTAAAAACTGCTTTGAAAGGAGACTTTATTTGAGCCGCAGCAGCCCAATGATGGAACAATACCGTACTGTGAAAGAGCAGCACCCGGATAAACTGTTAATGTTCCAGGTGGGTGATTTCTATGAATTCTTTTTTGAAGATGCCTATACGGCTGCCCGGGAGATGGACATTGCCTTAACCTCTCGAGACGCGGAGAGTGAAAACCCTATCCCGCTTGCCGGTGTGCCGATACATGCGGCGGAAATATACCTGAATAGATTGTTAAGCAAAGGTTACCGGGTGGTAATATGTGAACAGGTGGAAGATGCCGCCCAGGCAAAGGGGCTCGTTAAAAGGGAAGTAACGAGGATATTAACTCCCGGTACATTAACCGATCCCGAAATGCTAGAAGAGAGCCGCAACAATTACCTTGTCGTAGTGGTAGGTGATGAGAGCAAGGGATACTATGGCCTCGCTGCGATTGATGTTTCCACAGGGACTTTTGAAATAACAGAGCAGATAGGAGATGGAGCATGGGAAATTATTACCGATGAATTGACCAGGCTTCAACCTGCAGAGCTACTCTGTTCATCGGAAGAAATTAAAGCGGCCAGTAGAAATCTTTTCGGAAGCGGACATAACGGGTTAATCGATCTTTACAATCCAGTCACAGCGCCGGAGGAAGTACAGGAACTGGTCAGGGGGCAATGGGAAGAGGATAACTGGGGGAACTTGGAGCTTCATAATTATCCCTTTGCCGCTCAGGCAGCAGCAACGGCCCTGGTTTATTTAAGTGCGCTGCAGCAGCTGCCTGCAGGAGCTAAGCATTTCCATCATCTCGATCTTTATTTCCCACGGGAGAATATGAGTCTTGATGCGACAACAGTCAGAAATCTGGAATTATGCCGCTCCCTCAGGGAAGGGGAAAAACAAGGCAGCTTGCTGGGTTTGCTTGATTACTGTGTGACGGCTATGGGCAAACGGTTGATGAGGCGATGGGTGGAACAACCACTGCGCAGAAAAAGATTAATTGAAAAAAGGCTTGACGCAGTGGAAGAATTTGTCCGCAAACCTCTCCTGCGGCGGAAAATTTCCAGCATTCAGAGAGATATATTTGATCTGGAGCGTTTTTGCAGCAGGCTTTCTTATGAAAGAGTAACAGCCCGTGACCTGGTTGCCTTGAAGAACACCCTTCAATCAATAGAAAAACTAAAGGAGCAAACGGCCGGATGCGACTCAGAACTGACACGTAATGCCGGCCAGGGCATGCCATCTTTTAGAGTTCTAATCGAATTACTCGAAAAGGCACTGGTAGAAGATCCGCCGCTCTCTCTGAAAGAAGGAGGGTTTTTCAAAAAAGGATATGACGATGAAGTTGATCGCCTGCGTAAATATGCCAGGGAAAGCAGCGATATGCTCCTTGAATTCGAGAACAGGGAGAAAGAGAGAACAGGAATCAAATCAATGCGGATCGGTTACAACCGCAATTTTGGCTATTATATCGAGGTGACCAAACCTAACCTTAACCTGGTTCCCCCGGAGTATCACCGCAAGCAGACCCTGGTTAATGCCGAGCGATACACAACGGAAGAACTTAATACCATGGAAGAAGAGATTATCAGCGCCAGGGAAAAGATAGCTGCCCTGGAATATTCCCTTTTTGAAGACTTGAGACAAAAAATTTCCAGGGAATATACTGATAAACTTCTGGAGGCCTCTTTCAGCACAGCGGTGGTCGATTGCATAAGGACTCTGGCTGAACAGGCAGAAAAAAATGATTACTGCCGTCCCTATTTCAGCAACAGTACGCAAATGCAAATCAAGAAAGCCCGTCACCCGGTCGTTGAACAAATGGTTACCGAAAGGTTTATTCCCAACGATATTAAGATGGACCAGCGTGAATTTTTATTAATTATTACCGGGCCCAATATGGCCGGCAAAAGCACTTATATTCGAAGCGCAGCCCTGATAGCCATAATGGCCCAGATGGGCAGTTTTGTTCCTGCAGAAAAAGCGGAACTGACAGTATTTGATCGAATCTTTGCCAGGGTTGGTGCAAGCGACGATCTGAGTCGAGGGCAAAGCACATTTATGGTGGAAATGAAAGAAACAGCCTCGATCTTAAAAGAAGCCACCCGTGATAGTTTAATAATCCTGGATGAAATTGGCCGGGGAACCAGTACTTATGATGGCATGAGTATTGCCCGCAGTGTTATTGAGTATATCGTTAAAAAAATAAAAGCAAAAACTCTTTTTTCAACCCATTATCATGAATTAACCACCCTGGAAGAAGAAATCGAAGGCGTAAAAAATTATACGATGGCTGTTAAAGAGAGGGGTAAAGAGGTCATCTTTTTAAGGCAGATCGTGGCTGGCCGGGCAGACAAAAGCTATGGGATCAATGTGGCCAGACTGGCTGGAGTGCCACTGGAAGTACTTATTAGAGCGGAAGAAATATTAATGGAACTTGAACTGGCATCTTCATCCGCTTCCGAGAGGCAGCTCAGTTTGCTGCCCATGGTTGTCAACCCGGTAGAAAATCATAGCCAAGAACTTGAAATTGCTGATGAATTGAAAAATATTGATTTAGACAATACTACTCCGATTGAAGCACTGCATAAAATGTTTTCCCTGCAGCAGGCCCTTCTGGGTGATGATGAGCAGAAAACGGTGGGAGAGGAGCAAAGATGACTATAAAAATATTAAGCAAATCAACTGCCGAACAGATTGCTGCAGGAGAAGTAATTGAAAACCCGGCCTCGGTGGTTAAAGAACTTGTTGAAAATGCCCTCGATGCTGGAGCAACCAGAGTTGAGGTTGCTATCGAAGGTGGAGGGAAAGAATTGGTTTCGGTTACAGATAATGGCTTCGGTATGAATAAACAGGAAATCCCTATTGCCTTCAAAAGATTTGCCACCAGTAAAATTGATAAACTTGAAGATCTATTTTCTTTAAAGAGCCTTGGCTTTCGCGGAGAAGCCCTTCCCAGCATAGCGGCCGTGTCAAAGGTAGAACTTACATCCAGAACTGAAGAGATGTTAAGCGGTTACAGGATTGATTTGGCCGGGGGTGAAGTGAACAGTTTCGAGGAAGTGGGTGCTCCTTCAGGGACAAGAGTGGAAGTAAAAGAACTGTTTTATAACACCCCGGGCAGGTTAAAATTTCTGCGTTCCAGTGCAGCTGAATCGGCCAAAATTAGTTTTCTGCTTACAGAAATAGCTTTAGCCTGGCCTTCCGTCTCATTTGTTTTGCAGAGCGGGTCTCGCAGATTACTTGAAACAACGGGAGACGATAACCTTTACCACACTATTGGAGCAATTTACGGATCTGAAACGGCCGAGGCCATGATCGCCCTGAAGAGGAAAGACAAAGAAAATGGTTGTTCCATTGAAGGCTACATATCGGCTCCTTATTTAACACGATCCTCAAGACGCTGGATTACTGCTGTTGTCAACGGAAGAGTGATTAAAAACCAGCTTGTTGTCAATGCCCTGGAAAGAGGATATGAAGATCTTTTGCCCGGGCATCGTCATCCCCTGGCTGTTTTAAGAATAGAAATATCTTCGGATAAGCTGGATGTTAATGTTCACCCCGCAAAAACGGAAATACGATTTGCTGACAGCGAATCGATAAAGGGCTTCGTTTTTCGGTCAGTTAAAATGGCTCTCCGGGAAAAGGTAATTTTGCCAGGCTGGCCGGGTCAGGTGGAAGAGCCGATAGATTACCGTCTATCCGTTGAAAAGAAAGAAAGTGAACCCCGGCTAACTCAGCTGTTGTTTGAACACCCCGGGTTGGATTATAGCCATGGCAGTAACGAAAAAGGACAAAAGACAAACCGCCCTGAAACTTTTCAGGTAAAAAGAGAAAACCCCCTTCATGAAAATGGGGAAAGCGATGAAATGCGGCTCATAGGGCAGTATTTACAAAGTTATCTTGTAGTTCAGAAAGGCGAAGATCTCCTGCTCATAGATCAGCATGCCGCCCACGAAAAAGCGATTTACCATCAATTAAAGGAAGCAAAAAGCCGTAAGGATTTACATAAGTACAGCTGCCAGCTGACTATGCCTGTAACTGTTGAATTGCCCGCTTCCTGGCGAGAGCGAATGCCTCATCTGTTGCCCCTGCTTGAAGAAACTGGTTTCAGTCTCCAGCCCCTTGGACGGGACAGCTATGCTATAAGAGCAGTCCCATTTACAGTAGATGGGAGCATTACCAGTGATTATATTTATAAGATACTGGAAGAAATGATTTACATCGACAGTGAGAATGATGAAGATTGCAGGGATAAAATTATGGCTACGGTGGCCTGTCACAGGGCCATTAAAGCGAAACAGCTGCTGACCAGAGAAGAAATGGAACAACTCTTACGGTTGTGGTCGCCGGTTGCCGGTGCGCAAAACTGTCCGCACGGCAGACCAACAGTAATCCGTTTTAAGAGAAAAGAGCTGGAAAAAAGTTTTCAACGCTACGGTGGATAGGGGATGTTTGTGCTTCAAAGAAGAGTAAAGGATAAATTGTATAAAATGTTATTCGACGAAGAAGATGGAAAAAATGAGGGAGGAAAAGCTCTTTGACGGAGAAGAACAAGATCCCCCTGCTGGTCCTGGTGGGCCCAACAGCGGTTGGGAAAACTGCTACAGCCATAAAACTGGCTGAAATGCTGGAAACAGAAGTAATCAGTGCCGATTCCGCTCAAATATACAGGGGCCTTGATATTGGAACAGCTAAACCTAACGCTAAAGAACAAAGTAAAATAAAACACCACATTATTGATCTGTTGGAACCGGATCAACCTTACAGTGCGGCCGAATATCAAAAAACAGCCGATAAAACGATCATCGATATATGGAATAGCGAAAAAATGCCGTTTATAATTGGAGGAACAGGCTTATACATCAAAGCGGTTACTGATCGCTATGCCTTTGGCCAAAAGGGACCTTCACCTAAGCTGCGGGAGGAATTGCAGGATAGAGCGTGCCGGGATGGAGTCGGAAAATTGTATTCAACACTGGAAAAGATGGATCCAAAGGCTGCTTCTGCAATCCATCCCCATGATCAGAAACGTATTATCAGAGCTTTGGAAGTATATTACACAGAAGGGAAACCTATTTCCAGTCAGGTTGAGAAAACATCTCACCAGGAATCACCTTATAGAACTGTAAAATATGGCTTGAACATGGAACGCCATCTTCTCTATAGAAGAATTGAAGAAAGAGTCGACATGATGATAGAACAGGGGTTTGTCGAAGAGGTGCGCCGTCTTTATGAAAAAGGATACAATGATAAAATGCCCGGAATGCAAATCCTCGGTTATCGACAGATAGGAAGATATCTCGAAGACCTGAATAGATGGCAGGAAACAGTAGCCAGCATTAAAAAAGAAACCCGTAACCTGGCCAAGAGACAGCTGACCTGGTTCCGTCGAGAAAAAGATATTCAATGGTTGGAAATAACGAATGATTTTTCTTACAGCCGGGCAGCTGAAATTATTTACAACAATGTGAAGGATCTGGCATCATTACAGGCGAATATAGTTTGCAAAGCAATAGACAGAGAGGAGCCCGATAGATGAAAGGCATGATTAATTTACAGGATACTTTTTTGAACCAGGCTCGAAAAGAAAATATGTTAACTACCGTATTCCTTGTGAACGGGTATCAAATTAAAGGCATTGTGCGTAGTTTTGATAATTTCACCATTCTTCTTGATGTAGAGGGGAAACAACAGCTGGTTTACAAACACGCTGTTTCAACCATAATCCCAATCCGTAATATCAATCTCCGTATTTCTGAAGAAGAAAACGGCAGAGAAGATGAAACAGTTGAAAACTGATTTTTCATTGTCTGTTAGGGGTAAGTTAAAAAGACACTCTTCCTACGAGTGTCTTTTTGCAATAAAATTTAATTAAAATGACTATTAATAGATGATCAGTTAAATGCTGTTAATTGGAGCTGAAGTTAAAGGATGAAAGATATGACAACTATGGCTATTGCAAAAGAAAAAGCGATCCTGGTAGGTCTGGATCGCGGACAACAGAACGAATATTTTGCAAAATCCATTGAAGAGTTGAAACTCCTGGCTGATACGGCTGGAGCGAATGTAGCCTGTCAGGTAACTCAGAAAAGGGATACACCGGACAGTGCTTTTTATATTGGACCAGGCAAAGCGAAAGAAGTGGCCGTGATTGCAGAAGAATTATCTGCCGACCTGGTAATTTTCAACGACGAGCTGTCGCCTTCCCAAATAAGAAACCTTGATCGGGTTATTAACCGGAAAGTAATTGATCGTTCCGCCCTTATTCTGGATATATTTGCTAACCGTGCCAGGTCCAGAGAAGGCAGGCTGCAGGTGGAACTGGCCCAGATGAACTATTTATTGCCGAGATTAACAGGACTCGGCAACATCCTTTCCAGGCTTGGTGGTGGCATCGGAACGCGTGGTCCGGGCGAAACCAAACTCGAAGTCGATCGCAGGGTCATACGCCGTCGGATCAGTGATCTCAAAAAGGAAATAAATGTTATCAGAAAACAGCGCACCCTTCACAGGCAACGCCGCAGTCGTAACCGGTGTGCCGTTGTCAGCCTGGTCGGTTATACAAATGCAGGCAAATCTACCCTCCTGAATGCACTGACCGGAGCGGATCTCTACACGGAAGATAAAGTATTTGCAACCCTTGATCCTGCTACAAGGCGGGGAATAATGGAAGGAGGGAGGGAGATCCTTTTTACTGATACAGTCGGTTTCATTGAAAAACTGCCCCGCCAGCTGGTGACTGCTTTTAAAGCTACCCTGGAAGAAATTGAAGATGCGAATCTATTGATCCATGTGGTTGATTTAAGCCATCCCGATTATCTAAACCATATCAAAACTGTTCGTAAGCACCTAAAGAATATTGATCTTCAAGCTGAAACTCGTGAACTGCTCGTTTTTAATAAAATAGATCTTCTCGCTGAAAAAGGTGAGATAAAATTTCTGGAACGTGAATTTCCAGAAGCGATCTTTATATCGGCCTTGACCGGAGAGGGAATGGAAGAGTTAAGAAAAAAAACTGAGCTTTTGCTCAGCGGTGCCGGAATGAGAATGAAAATTTATCTTCCCTATAAAGAGGGCAGGCTTTATGCAATGTTACAGGAACGGGCCAGGATAGATTACCTGGAATACAAAAGTGATTATCTTGAGCTGACGGTCACAGTAGAACGAGAGCTGGCCGATAAATTGATAACCTTTACAGAATTACCGAACGGCAGTACTGCAGCGAAAAAAGATAAGACTGATCACGAGAACCAGGAAAATTAAATTAAAGCTTGCGAAAAAGACCAATGACTTTACCTATTATTTCAACTTCACGAGTTAAGATAGGGGAAAAGGCATCATTTTCCGGCTGCAGCCGTATATAATCCTTTTCCCGGTAAAAACGTTTTATTGTTGCTTCTTCTCCCAGGAGAGCGGCAACAATATCCCCGTCCTGTGCCGTTTGCTGCTGCTTGACTATCACGAAATCCCCATTTTGGATACCAGCTCCCGACATGCTCTTTCCTGAAACCCTGAGGGCAAAACATTCCTGGCCGTTGGCTATTGTATCGGGAAGGGGAAAATAACCTTCCCGATTTTCTTCTGCTAAAATAGGTTGACCGGCAGTAATACTGCCGATCAGTGGAATAAAGCTGCAGCGTTTTTCGTTTTCTTCGCCGGTTTTGTAAAGTAGTTTAATTGCCCGCGGCCTGGTTGCTTCACGAGAGATATATCCTTTTTGTTCGAGAATATCGAGATAACTGTGTACCGTAGCCGTTGAACTGATTCCCAGAGCACGGCACATTTCCCGTACTGAAGGAGGATAATTGCATCGTTCAACCTCCTGTTCGATGAACATGAGGACCCTTTTCTGCTTTTCAATTAACGGTTCCACATCATCACCCCGATCATTGTTTACTTTAAAAAAGTATAACATTGATCATTATCTACAGCAAACAATAGTTTGTATTTTAGTTGTAACCGTTGATCCGGAGGAGCTTATTAAGGCCGTTAAGATAAGCCTTGACACTGGCTTCAATAATATCGGTGCTGGTCCCGCGTCCGATAATGGATTTATCCTGATAAGACATCTTAACCTGGACTTCACCAAGAGCGTCGCGGCCCTGAGTTACAGCATTGATCCGGTAACTGTCCAGTCCGATGCTCAGGCCGGTGATCTTGTTAATAGCGTTGTAGGCGGAATCAATCGGCCCTGTGCCAATGGCTACTTCTTCAAAGGTGCTGCCATCTTCTTTTTTAAGACGGATTATTGCAGCCGGGATGCTTTTGCTGCCGCTTACTGTCTGTAAGTAGTCAAGTATGTAAAGGGGCTCGGTAGTCGAAAGGTGATCCAGAGCCAGCGCTTCGAGATCTTCAGGATACATTTCTTTTTTCTTGTCAGCCAGTTCCAAAAAATGCGTGTAGATTGTTTCCAGCTGTTCGGAGGAAAGAGAAAAACCAAGTTTCTTGAGCTGGTCGGAAACAGCAGCTCTGCCGGAACGTGCTGTCAGACACATCTGGGCTGCTTTGCCGCCGATAAGCGTGGCATCGATTATTTCATAGGTTTCCTTGTTTTTTAAAATACCATCCTGGTGGATACCTGATGAATGGGCAAAAGCATTAAGCCCAACGACCGCCTTGTTAACCGGTACGGCAATACGTGTAAGTTTGCTAACCAGGCGGCTGGTCCGGTAGATTTCAGGAAAATTAAGATCGGTATAATAAGGAAAATAATTTTGTCGAATGCGCAGGGCAACGGCAATTTCTTCGAGAGCGGCATTGCCGGCCCGTTCTCCTATACCGTTAATGTTGCATTCAATTTGGCGCGCGCCGTTTTTCAATGCCTCCAGCGAATTGGCTACGGCCAGGCCGAGATCGTTATGACAGTGAACACTGAGAATAATTTTATCCATGCCGGGGACATTTTCCCGCAAACTGGCAATAAGGGATCCAAACTCTTCAGGGACGGCATAACCAACCGTATCAGGAATATTGATCACTGTAGCACCGGCCTTGATAACTTCTTCCAGGAGAGTATAAAGGTATTCTTCGCGAGCCCTGGTGGCATCTTCAGGGGAATATTCCACGTCATCAGTAAAGCGGCGAGCATATTTAACTGCGTCAACAGCCTGCTCCAAAAGCACATCAGGTTCTTTTTTTAATTTATACTGCATGTGAATATCTGAAGACCCAAGAAAAACATGAATCCTTGGTTTTTCTGCCTCTTTTACCGCTTCAGCGGCGGCATCTATGTCGCCCTGCACAGCCCTGGCCAGAGCGCAGATAGTTGGACCTTTTACTTCCCGAGCAATAGCTTTGACTGCCTTCAATTCACCTGGTGAAGAGATGGGGAAGCCAGCTTCGATTATGTCCACATTTAACCGAGCCAACTGGCGGGCCACTTCAATCTTTTCATCATAATTCAGGCGTGCTCCAGGAGTTTGTTCTCCGTCTCGCAGAGTGCTGTCGAAAAGATAGATTTTCTCATTTTTTGACTGTTGCTGTTCTTTTGCCATCATAATTACCTCCAGAAATTCATATATGTTTTAAAAAAGGTAAATAAAAAAACTTTCGCCAAAGAGACGAAAGCCGTATTCGTGGTACCACTCTTTTTGGCGGCAAGACTACTACCGCCCACTCTTTATAATAACGGAAGTCTCCGTCCAAGCCTAATATCAATTTTCTGGTTGATTTCGGTTGGCAGCTTACGGAGGAGTTCGCAGGATTTACCGTACTGCATTTCATCATATTGCAGCTTTCTGAAACGGTATCCCCTGTTACTGGTTCCGATCATCGCTTTAACATATTAACTTTTTTTTAGATTAACGGATTTTGCTAACCTTGTCAAGCCCTTGTTGAAACCGTTGTATATGCTGAGTGCTACTTTTCACACTTTATTATATTGCTTGCATACAGGTGATATTCATCAAGAAGTGATTTATTGTACTTGACAATTTCTGAAAATTAAAGCAAAATAAAATATAAGAGTGTATATAATTTTTAAGGTACTATATATAATACTGTTTACTATATATACGGTATTATATATAGTAAAAGGGTGATTATAGTGTCGAAACGCAAAAGGTCACCTGCTGTTTTAAACCGTTATGAACAGATTGGCCTCTTGAAACAGCCCAATCCTCGCTCAGCGACAGGCCTGCGTAACTTATGCATTATAGTCCTCATGTTGAAAGCAGGTTTGAGAGTCAGTGAAATAATAAATCTGCAGAAAAATGATTTTGACTGGAATAACAGAACGGTGAATGTAAAAGGCAGCGGAGCTGCATCAACAAGGGTTTTGAAAATCGGCATAGAAGAGTTGGATCTGCTCAAACGTTGGCGTGATAAGTTGGCTTTTGAAACTCAACATTTTTTTACCACTCTTGAAGGGAAGCAACTTAAGGACCGATACATTAGAGAGATGGTTAAAAGAATGGCCAGAAAAGCAGGTTTGGAAAAGGATGTTTATCCTCATTTGCTAAGACATACTTTTGCCGTTGATTTTATTAGAGAAACTAGGGATATACATCTTTTGCAGAAAGCGCTTGGCCACCGTGATCCATCGGCAACCCAGAATTATGCAAGGCTTCTCCTGAATGAATTAAATAAACCATATATAGGTAATGAGGAGGGAGAAAGGAGCGGTTTCCCCATTGATTATATTGATTATATAGATGAAATAAATCAAACAGAAGAAAGTAGACAAATACAGGAGAACTCTAAGGATTTAAATAATACAACAGGAACAAAATTATTAAAAGAAAATATGGAAAAACAGCTCAGCGTATTCAACCGAAATAACAATAATGAGAAACCTGTAAGGCAGGAACTTAAAAAAGATAATGATTTTGTAAATACTGAATATAAAAGGTTTGAGCAGCCAGTAACGAAAAGGGTTAAAAATGAATTGGCCGAAACGAATAAAGAACGTGGCAGGATTTGTAATGATGCAGAAGCAGATCAGGACATTGCACCAGGAGCAACAGTTTCTGAGGGTCAGCGAAAAGAACTTAAGGAAAATGTCCAGAGCAAAACGGTGCAGGAGGACAAAAGCGAAAGAGTGCGCATACCGCCAATCAAGTGCTGCTTCTGCAATTATATCTTGCGATTCAAGGGAGATTGCCCGCAGTGCGGATCTTCTTTTGAATCAATCATCAATCACTGGAGTAAACAGATATTATAGGGATAGGAGGGAGGTTGTACTGAAGTAAATAGTTTTTTTAAGCCCTTTTATAACTTCCGATAATATATCTTATGTAAACTAAAAAAGATTTATTTAAAATCCCAAAATTTTAGTCTCCCCCCGTTTATTAATAAGGTAAAATTCCTTAATAAAAAGGCATATTTAATACTAGCTTCCCTTTTCATTTTTTGCCGGTCGCAATTCCTGTTTTCAGGACCACCGGCTGTGCTATAATAAATGAAATGCATACCGTTACCGGTAAGCTGGAGGTCAAAATATTGCTTTATAAAAAATATAATGCCCTGATCCTAACCCTGCTTATAATTACCATATTATTACAAATATCCTGCAGCAATCCGCTATTGACCGAAAACGGCCTGTCAAAGCTCCCCCCTTCCTCCGATCAAAATGAAGAAGAATACGATATAAACGGCTGCGGCCAGGGAAACGGGCTTCCGCCCGTTGAAAAAGCGGAAGACGAGCCAGCAGAGCCTCCGGAGCCGCCCCGGGTCGGTCTGTACAGCGGCCGGGGAAGCTGGGAAACTGATGTCAGCGCTTTCAGTAATTTTTTCGAGCAGTATGGCTATCCATGCAGTTATTTTGATGAAACTGACGCCGTGGAGATGGATCTGGCGGCGCAATTTGACCTGATCTGTTTTCCTGGCGGTTTCGCCGCCGAATATAAAAACTACATTAAAAATCACGATAACATCCGCTTGTTTGTTGAAGACGGAGGGTTGTTTATGGGGGTTTGCGCAGGGGCATATTACGCTTGTGATATCCTGAAATGGCAGGGTGTCGACAATCCATATCCTCTCGGGTTCTTTGACGGAAAGGGTGTTGGTCCTCTCTCCGGCCTGGTTGGCTGGGGAGAGACAACTGCTATTAATTTAAACAGTGAACACCCTTTTAATAACAGTTTTGATCAGGTCCTTGAGATGTATTATTTTGACGGGCCTTACTTTGAGCCTTATGCAGGAACTGCCGTTGAGGTGCTGGCCAGATACGATGTTAACGGTGAGCCGTCTATCATTGCCGGTTCATTTGGAGAAGGCGCATATCTTCTGTTCGGCCCTCATCCTGAACTGGGCGGCTACTCTCCCTCTTCGCCGGAATTTAACCTTGAGGGCGGTGAAGGCGCGCGATGGCCCTGGCTTCATTCCGTCCTGACCTGGTTTAGCGGCTGGTAAAAGCGGACCGGAGAACTTATCTTAAAAGATCACAGCCGGTGTCCAGTATGTGTTGTTATAAATATCTTTCAGGCGGTAGGTTACCATGCACCTGTCATCGCCAATGTAGACATTATCGATAGATGGACAATCGGCAAGTTACTGCCGCAGCATCTTTCAATATGTTATAATTGGAACAGTACTTAATAGGATGGTGAATTAAAGAATGCGCCGTATTTATTTTATTATTATTCTTCTTGTTTCAGTAGGATTTTTCTTCTTCGTGGGTGTGAGAGCAGGAGATATATTCCCCCTGAATGAAATGTTTAACAAAACCGAAAATGAAACTGCTGAAGAAACATATATTGAAGAACAAGAGACGGAGCCGGAAGAAGAATCGGAACCGGACCTGCGGACGGTTAATATGGTTGTAGGTGGAGATATCACGGCTCATGTCCCGCAGATTGATCAGGCCCATGTCGGCGACGGTGAATATGACTTCAGCCCAAGTTTTGAAATAATAGCTCCCTATCTCCAGGCTGCTGATATTGCCGTAGGTGACCTTGAAACATCGCAGGCCGGCCCTGATATGCCATTCTGGGGTTACACCGGTTATAGCGGGTATCCCCTTTTTAACGCACCGCAAGCTCTTTCTGAAGCCCTTGCTGATGCAGGTTTCGATGTTTTCACCATGGCTAACAACCACACTCTCGATCGCGGCCTTGATGGTCTTTATAACAGCATTGATCACGTCCGCAGCCTTGGTGTTGAAACCTTTGGTGCATATAAAAGCTGGGAAGAACGTGATAATCCACTGATCATCGATCAAAACGGTCTTAAGATTGCCTTTGTTGCCTACACTTATAGTACCAACGGCATACCTGTACCGGAAGGCCATGAATATTGTGTTAATATGACCGTAGAATTTGAAGATATCAGTCCGGTTATTGCTGATATTGAAGCGGCGGAAGCCGCTGGAGCAGATTTGATTGCCGTATTTCCTCACTGGGGCGGAATGTATTCCAATGAACCAAACCCGCAGTATCTCAGGGAAAGAGCAGCTCAAATGGCTGAAGCTGGTGCAGACCTGATTTTGGGCGGCCATCCTCATTATATTCAACCAATAGAATGGTTTTTTAATCAAAATGATGATGGAACGGAAAGGGCAACCCTTGCTGTTTACTCTCTGGGCAATTTTATTTCAAATCAGCATTATCCCCATAATCCGTCTCAGTACGTGGAATATGGGCTTTTGCTGGATATTGACTTGACCAAAAACATGGATAACGGCGATACGTGGATCAGTGACGTGGATTATGAAATTACCTGGTGCTACCGGGACTGGCGACACCGGGTCCTTCCCCTCACTCCTGTTTTGAATGCTGATCCGGACGAATATAATCTTAGCCAGTCTAAAGTGGAAGAATTGCGGGACTGGCAACAGCGTAACATTGAAGTCGTAGAAAAATACGGGCACAGTGATGATAAAAACATAGCTCTTTCAATAGCTGAAAGCATGCTTAATAGAGCAATGACCCAACATCAGTAACAGGTTTAACTGAGGAGGCGAAAACAGGTTGAAAATTGGTGTTTTTACTGACAGTTTTCGGCCCTACACCAGCGGAGTAGTCAGGTCTATTGAGCTGTTTTCACGTGAATTTACCAGCAGGGGACATGAAGTTTATATTTTTGGCCCAGATTATCCGCTTCTTCAACCGCCAAAAGAAAAAGGGGTATTTCGTTTTATTTCTGTTCCTGCACCGACCATGCCTGAATTTTCTTTACCTATTCCTATTTCTGTTCAACTCGGTTCGACCATAAAAAAGTTAAAACTCGATATAATTCATTCTCATTCGCCATTTTTGCTGGGTAGTATGGGTGCCCGTGCTGCCCGCAGGTTTAGACTCCCTCTTGTTTTTACTTTCCATACCCTTTATGATCAATATGTACATTATTTCCCCTTTGTCGGAAATGCTTCGAAGCATCTGGTCCAAAATATTTCCCGCGATTTTTGTAATCGCTGTAATACCGTAATCGCCCCCTCTCAGCTTGTCGTTAACTATCTTGACCGCATTGGTGTAAAATCTCCCGTGGTCATTATTCCAACCGGTATAGATCTGGACGAATTTAAAAATGTTAACTCGGACTGGCTGCATGAAAATTACAATATTCCAGAAGATAAAAAAGTACTCCTTTTTGTCGGCAGGCTTTGTAAAGAAAAAAATATTGCTTTTCTTCTTAAAGCTTTTCAAATCGTGGAGAAAAATTTTCCGCAGGTGTTCCTGGTGCTTGTCGGTAAGGGCCCGCAGGAATTTTATTTACGGAGACTGATTGATAAAATGGGACTGAAAGACAAAATCCTGTTTACCGGTGTACTGCCGCGTAACAAAATTGTCCACTGTTACGCCAGTGCAGATCTCTTCGTCTTTCCCTCGGTTACAGAAACCCAGGGCCTGGTTATTGGCGAGGCAAAGGCAGTGGGACTTCCTGTTGTTACCATCCGTGCGTATGGACCGGCTGAAATGGTTGTCAACGGCGAAGACGGACTGCTTACAGACCCGTCTGTCAATAGTTTCGCGGAATCCACTTTGCAGCTGCTTCATGACCGTGAACTCTATAAATCAATGAGCAGCAAAGCGCTGGAGAATGTGAGAAATGTTTCATCGGTAAACTGTGCCGATCGTATGCTTAATGTCTACCAGGAGCTAATTGACAGTGGGTTATCGGCTCCAAGAAGGCGGTTTAACTTCAAAAATAGTTTCTTTTTTGATCAAAACGAGAAAACTTCTAATATTTTTTACAGGCATTTCGACCGTTACCGCATGTTGCATTGATAACCGGTAAACCCCTTGCACAGAGCCGATTCTTCAGGTATAATATTAAAGAATTTGCGGGATGGTGTAGCGGTAGCACAGATGACTCTGGATCATCAAGCCGAGGTTCGAGCCCTCGTCCCGCAGCCAGGAAAAAAGCCCCTGTTCAAGACAGTGGGCTTTATATATAAAGAAAGGGAAAATAACTGTGTGGCAACTGATTAGCGGAATCGCCTTAATTGCCGTATTTTTTCTTCTTCTTTTTTTCGTGAAAAGTGGTTATCAAAAAAAAGAAGAAGAACGGAAAAACAACAGGGATGACAACAAGTAACCCGGACTATTATTGTCATTTTATACTGTCTATGTAATCGGCAGCTCTTATGAGTCTGGCTGTTGTTTTCTGCCGTCCGAGTATGGATATGGTCTCAAACAGGCCAGGTCCCCCCATTCTTCCGGTTATTGCTAGGCGGACAAGAGGATTAATACGCCCGGCTGATATCTGCAGTTCTTCACTGAGACGGTGAAATGATTCTTCAAGAGCTGTTGCTTCAAATTCCGTAATGTTATCAATTAGGGAAACCGCCTGACGTATGTAACCGGCAGCACCTTCCTTTTTAAAGTATTTATTTATCCCTTTTTCATCATACTCGAAATCGTCAGTTAAAAAATAGCTTGCATTATCTGCCAGTTCATCCAGCGTTTTAGCCCGTTCCCGTACCGCAGTGACAATTTTCTCCAGTTTGTTTTTTTTATCATTGTCGGGTTTTCCAGACAGAAGATTTTTCTTTTCGAAGAACGGAATTGCTGTTTCTGCTAGAAGTTTAGGGTCATATTCCTTCATATACTGGCTATTCATCCAGGCCAGTTTTGCCACATCATAAATAGCCGCTGTTTTATTGACCCGTTCGAGTGAAAAATTTTCAATCATTTTTTCAAGAGTGAGCAATTCTTCATTTCTACCTGGTGACCAGCCCAGCAGGGCCATATAATTAACAAGTGCTTCCGGTAAAAAACCCTGATCTCTGAATTCTTCAACCGATGTTGCCCCGTGGCGTTTACTTAATTTGCTTCTGTCCGGTGCAAGGATCATTGGAACATGAGCGAATTTCGGCAGATCGTAACCGAGGGCCTGGGCACAGATAATCTGGCGGGGAGTGTTGGAAAGATGCTCTTCTGCCCTGATGATGTGGCTGATTTTCATCTGCAGATCATCAATCACACTGGCAAAATTATAGGTCGGAAGGCCGTTTGATTTGACAATGATAAAATCATCTATTCCGTAATTATCAAAAGAGACTTCCCCCCTTATTTCATCGCTGACTTTTGTTGTTCCTTCTTCTGGGGTGCGCAGCCTGATCACAGGCTTCCGGCCCTCTTTTCTAAAGATTTCTTCCTGTTCTGTAGTTAAGTTGCGACAGGTTCCGGGATACAGGTAAGCGCGATTATCTTTTTTTGCTTCTTCTCTACCGGAAGCAAGTTCTTCCACGCTGCAGTAGCAGCGATAAGCTTTATTTTCTACTATTAGCCGTTCTGCTTCTCCTGTGTATTCAGGCAGCCTCTTTGATTGGAAATACGGCCCCTCATCCCATTCAATGCCCAGCCATTTGAGAGAGGCGATCAGTTTATCAATATAATCTGCCCGGGAACGTTCCAGGTCAGTATCGTCTATACGCAGGACAAATGTGCCTCCATTTTTACGGGCAAAAAGATAATTAAAAAGCGCAGTCCGGGCGCCTCCAATGTGTAGTTCGCCGGTTGGACTGGGTGCGAACCTGACTCTTATATCAGACAAATAAAAACCTCATTTCTGTCTTCTACCATAAGCCGAAGACATGCCTTATTTATTATTTGTTGCCATTAAACGTTTCCGATGAATTAAGTTAATATAGATAGCATAATTCCTGCTGCCACGGCTGAACCAATTACCCCTGCTACATTTGGTCCCATGGCATGCATTAGCAAATAATTGTTAGGATTTTCTTCCTTGCCGACCATTTGCGAAACCCTGGCAGCCATAGGAACCGCTGATACTCCCGCTGAGCCAATCAGGGGATTGATCTTACTTCCGGAGAGCTTATAAAGAAGTTTTCCCATCAGGACTCCGGCCATTGTGCCGATTGCAAAAGATGCCAGGCCAAGGATGATAATTTTAATAGTATCGGGGGTTAAAAAGTAAGCGGCAGTGGCTTTAGCACCAACCGTCAGTCCGAGGAAAATAACTACAATATTATTTAGTTCATTCTGGGCTGTTTTGCTCAGTCTTTCAGTAACTCCTGATTCTCGCAGAAGGTTGCCGAACATGAGCATACCCAGCAGGGGCAGGGCTGCCGGCAGGAGAAGTCCGGTAATGATGATTACGATAATGGGAAATAAAATTTTTTCTTTTTTTGAAACCGGTCTAAGCTGTTCCATGATCACACAGCGTTCTTTTTTGCTGGTCAACAAGCGCATAATTGGCGGTTGTATAATAGGCACCAGAGCCATGTAAGAATACGCGGCAATGGCAATTGAACCAAGCAGTTCGGGCGCGAGATGGTTAGCCAGAAAGATCGCTGTCGGACCGTCCGCTCCGCCAATTATACCGATTGCTCCGGCCTGCTGTGGAGTAAAGCCGAGAAAATATGCTCCGATGAAAGTAAGGAATATTCCGAACTGAGCTGCCGCTCCAAGGAGCAGTGTAACGGGATTAGCAATCAGCGGCCCGAAATCAGTCAACGCTCCCACCCCGAGAAAAATAAGCGGGGGATAAATGCCCAGTTCCAGGCCTAGAGAAAGATAATAAAGCAGCCCGCCGATTAAATCACCACTTTCCTTATCCATCAGGCCCCCCAGAGGCAAATTAACAAGAAGCATACCGAAACCAATGGGCACAAGCAGTAATGGCTCATATTTCTTAACAATTCCCAGGTATAAGAGAATGCAGGAAACTGCAATCATAATAACATCTGTAAACTGCAGATCGGTGAAACCGGTGTTTTGTATAAACTCTATCAGTAATTCGATCATTGCGGCGTAACCCCTTTCTTTGACATACTGAAACAGCCTGATCCGTTAAGGGGTCAGGACTACAAGTGTGTCTCCACTGTTAACTGTGTCGCTCTTTTTAACTAAAACTTTATCAACAGTACCTGCCTGTGGCGCAGTTAATTCGTTTTCCATTTTCATTGCTTCAAAAACCAGTAGAACATCCCCTTCTTTTACCGTATCACCTGTGGTTACATTAATTTCAATAATCGATCCCGGCATTGGAGCATTCACCTTGATTCCTGACCCGTTCGGTTTTTCTGGAGTATTTTTCTCTTTTTCTGCAGTTGTTGCAGGCTTATTTGAAACAACGTTTTCCGGCCCAGACTCTGCAGATTTGTTCTTAGCTGTTGCAGCAACTTTGCTAGTGGGCGTATTTTCATTTCCCGCTTCTTTCATTTCTTCCACTTGGACTGTGTAAACCTGTCCGTCAACTGTTACTTTAAACGTTTTCATTTTTCTTATTCCTCCTGCTTTGTTCTAACTTAATTCTATTTTCAAGCAAAATTTTACGTCCTACCATCTTCCAGTTCATTAGTGTACCACTGCCAGATGGTTGAACGTTAACTCTAAAACTATATTTATGATCACCGGTCTCTTCTATCTGCATATAACGGTAAACGGCTGCCATAACTGCTGCCGTGATGGGCTCTTTTACAGCTTCTTCTTTGTTTGCAGGGCTTTTTTGTCGTGCTTCCGGGGGCTGTGAGCGGCCTCCCTTAGCAGGCTGACTAAAAAGGCGGTTAAACAGTAGAAGAATAACATAAAGAAGGAAAAGCGTTACCATGACCACAAAAAAACCTAAAACCATAATTTGTAGTGCAAATTCAAGTTTATCCATTTATAGTTTAATCCCTCCATTAACATTTATGTAACTAATATTAGCATTTAATTCCTCTTCTGAAAAGAGAAGACTGCAATTTATACTTAATATTCTAGTGCTCGGGCAATAATTAAACACCTTTGATTTGTCTGTTTAGATCATGGCTGAAGCTTTTTTAAGCTGTTTTAAATAATCGGCTTTTATAGTCAGGCCTGATGGATAGCAGGGTTTTTCAAGGCTGCCACCGTGGAAATCAGTTCCACCGGTTACGATAAGATTTTTTTCATGAGCCAGTCCAAGGTAATAGTTGGTCAATTCATGATTGTGATGGGGATGAAAGACCTCTATTCCTAACAATCCAAATTTAATTAGTCGATCGATCAACGGGCGGGCATTGGTACCGGGATGAGCAATAACCGGTATCGCCCCTGCCTTTTTAAGGAGATCTATTGTTTCGGCAAAATTTAATGTTTGTCTCTCCATGTATGCAGGGCCACCGCGATTTAAAAATCGGGAAAAGGCCTGATCAATATTTGGAACGTAACCTTTTTTTAGCATCAGTCTGGCCAAATGCGCTCTACCAGGAGCTGCTTCGACCGCTTCGTTGATCACTTCATCATAGGTAATTTGAAAACCGAGATCATTTAATATGACAACTATTTTTTTCATTCTTATGTATCGCTGTTTCTGTAAATCGAATAAGTATTTTTCAAGAACTTCTTGTCTTTTCGGATAATATCCAAGAATATGGAGTTCCAATTTGTCTTCAAGAGCGCTGATTTCAACACCTGGAACAAATTCAATATCGTTTATTTTGGCACACTCTGCCGCTTCGTTCAGCCCCTTCAGTGTATCGTGATCGGTCAGGGCAACGGCACTGAGACCGTGTGAGGCAACAATCTCAACGAGTTTTGCCGGGCTGAACAATCCATCCGAGGCACTGCTGTGAGTATGCAGATCAATCTTATCTTTCCCATTCATCTTTATGTTCACCACTTTTGTTCCCATTAAACAGATCCAATGAAGGCTGGCCCTGGAGAGTCGGTGCTGCCTTAATTCAGTTATCGTGTCAAAAAAACACCCTCTGCTGAATGATAAAACGAGAGGGCATGTTAAATTCCTTTTCCGCTTTAGAGATCGACTTGAATCAGCGTGGTTCGACAATCAATTTGATTGCCGTTCTTTCCTCTCCGTCAATCTCGATATCCGTAAAGGCCGGGATGCAAATTAGATCGATTCCTCCCGGAGCAACAAAGCCCCTGGCAATAGCTACTGCCTTAACAGCCTGATTCAGGGCTCCCGCTCCGATAGTCTGAATTTCAGCTCCTCCTCTTTCTCTAAGGACACCTGCAAGAGCTCCGGCTACGGAATTGGGATTGGATTTTGCTGAAACTTTTAATACTTCCATTATGTAGTGTGCCTCCTTCGCGGATTTACCTACATTATTCTGCTTAATCAGCTAAAATCCTGCCTGAATTATATGAATAATATATGGTCATTATAAAACCATCAAGACACTTCGAATATTCTATTAATATGTGTTGTTCTTTCCTTTCCTCTATTAATTTCAATTTCAACCGCGTTTATTATTGTTTCCCCATCTGTTATTGTCAGGCGGTGAGGCATTCCGGTTAAAAACCTTTTCAAAGCACCTTCCCTGTCAACTCCCAGCACTGAATCTTTCAGTCCGGTCATTCCAACATCGGTAATATAGGCTGTTCCACCAGGGAGAATCCTTTCATCTGCTGTTTGAACATGACTGTGAGTGCCAACTACAGCACCGACACGTCCATCTAAATACCAGCCCATGGCTTGCTTTTCAGAGGTTGCTTCGGCGTGAAAATCTACTAACACTGTGTCTGCTTTTTTATTTAAATTTTGTAATTCCCTGTCAGCAACCCTGAATGGGCAATCTGAAGGTTCCATAAAAACGCGACCTATCAGGTTCAGGACAGCGATTTTAAGCCCAGCCTTTTCAAGAACAATCGAACCGTTTCCAGGAGTTGTTTCCGGTGGCAGATTGGCGGGACGAAGAACTGTATGATCCTTTTCTATGAATTCAATTATTTCACGACGATCCCAGCTGTGGTTGCCGCCAGTTATGACATCGATTCCAATTTCTTTTAATTCGGCTATCACCTTTGCTGTTAGGCCAGCTCCACCGGCTGCATTCTCTCCGTTCGCTATAATAAGATCATATTTGTCTCTGATTGAATGAACAGCGAAAAACCGCTGCAGGCATCTACGGCCTGGTTTTCCGACAATATCACCAATCATCAGTACCTCCATCTTAAAGGGAACAGGAAAGCTGTTCCTCCGGGCCTCCTTTTGCAGTATATACCCTTGCCCGGGTATAAAAAACCCGGGCAAGGAACATTTGCTCAATAACTTATTTACTTGGCGTAATCTACAGCCCGTGTTTCGCGAATAACAGTTACTTTAATCTGACCGGGATATTCAAGTTCACTTTCAATCTTTTTCACAATATCTCGTGCTACCTGGATGGAAGTATAATCATCAATACGATCAGGCTTGACCAGGATCCTGATTTCACGGCCGGCATGAATGGCATACGATTTTTCCACACCCTCAAAAGAGTCGGCTATGTTTTCTAGTTTTTCAAGGCGATGAATATATGCTTCCAATGTTTCACGCCTTGCTCCGGGGCGGACAGCAGATATGGCATCCGCAGATTGAATGAGCACCGCCTCAAGGGTTTCAAATTCAACATCACCGTGATGGGCAGCTATAGCATTGACTATGCCTGGCGATTCCTTAAATTTTTTCGCCAGATCAGCGCCGATCTGGGCATGAGAACCCTCGGTTTCATGGTCAACAGCCTTCCCTATATCATGGAGAATGCCGGCTCGTTTGGCAAAATTAAGGTCCAGGCCCAGTTCTGCAGCCATCATACCGGCCAGGTGGGCCACTTCTATGGAATGCTGCAGGACATTCTGTCCGTAACTTGTTCTAAAACGCAGCTTTCCGATGAGGAAGACCAGTTCAGGGTGAAGACCGCTAATTCGGGTTTCAAAAGTAGCTCTCTCTCCCTCTTCCTTGATCTGTGTTTCCACTTCTTTGCGTGTCTTTTCAACTATTTCTTCAATTCTAGCCGGATGAATGCGACCATCGCTGACAAGTTTTTCCAGAGATAGTCGGGCTACCTCTCTTCTGATTGGATCGAATCCCGAAATAATCACAGCTTCTGGGGTGTCATCGATAATAAGGTCTATACCGGTAAGCGTTTCCAGGGCCCTTATATTACGACCTTCCCTACCGATAATTCTTCCCTTCATTTCGTCGTTGGGAAGGTTTACAACAGAAACAGTTGATTCAGTTACATGATCGGCGGCACAGCGCTGAATAGCTGTGGTGACAATTTCACGTGCTTTTTTCTCTCCTTCTTCCTTGGCCTGATTTTCTATTTCTTTGACCATGACAATCATCTCGTGGCTGATCTCTTCACGTACTCTCTGTAACAGGTGATCTTTTGCTTCTTCAGAAGTCATACCGGAAACACGTTCCAGTTCGGCAAGCTGTTGATTGTGCAGCTTATCCAGTTTGTCTCTTACTGCCCGGTTTTCATCTTCTTTGTGTCTTAGATCTTCTTCTTTTTTCTCTATGTTGTTAATTTTACGATCAAGGCTTTCTTCTTTTTGCATAAGCCGTCTTTCGAGACGTTGCAGTTCAGAACGGCGTTCTTTAGTTTCTTTATCCAGTTCAGTCCTTAATCGGTGAACTTCCTCTTTTGCTTCAAGCTGTTTTTCTCTTTTCAGGGAGTTGCTTTCCTGATTAGCCTTTTCTATTATTCTTTTAGCTTCCGATTCAGCAGATGAAATTTTTGCTTCAGCAATCAGTTTACGAATAAAATATCCGCCTCCGATACCGATCACGAAAGCGGCGAGTATCAGCAGTAAATTATCCATAATAATAATCACCTCCATTGTATAATTTGTAATTAATAAGATATCTCTCATTAAAATAATATAAGCTGTGTCCTGGACACAGCTTAAAAGAGAAAGACCGGCAAAGGGTATACTTCCCCCTCAACCGAAATTATTTGCTTTTGTTATCTATCCACAGTGTCTCAGGACACCAGGCTTTCTCTTATCAGTTATGAACTGAACATTTATCAATCAGAACCATCATATTCCTTTTTTTATTTTATCTTTTATAAAATATTATGTCAAGAAACTATTCTACTGTCTTTTCGTTTGAAATTTCTTTTTTAATGCTGACAAAATAAGCCATTCTTGAAAACCGCGCCTCTGCAGGAAAGCTGCTTCCCTTCGGAAAAGGCGTTCCTTATTTTCACTGGTTACCTTCGTTTTGTTGTCCCGCCTGGCCAGTATTTTTTCAATTCTGGCCAGGTCTTCATCGGGGCTAAAATGCTTCTCAGTTTTCTTGTTGATGAGGTCTTTATCAATGCCTTTTTGCATAAGTTCATAACGAACTCTTTTAAGGCCGTACCCCTGACTTTTACGGTAATTGATAAAATCCTCAGTGAATTTCTGATCGTTCAGATAACCATATTTAATCATTTCCTGGCTTATCTTTTCGATCACATCTTCGGAAAAACCTTTTTTCTGCAGGTAGTTAACCGCCTCAAATTTACTGCGAGCCCGATAAGTCATATACCGCAGGATCAAATTACGGGCTTTTTTCAAAGCATCTTCCTGGTCCAACAAACGATCAGCCTCCGTTACTTCTGTTCAGGCTTCTCTTTTTCCACGTTGTTGTTTTCTTTCTTATCGCTGGTTATTTCGGCAGTCATTGCCGGAAGGTTGGCCACTTCTCTAACTTTTATTTCGATTTCATCTTTCAACTTCAGGTTTTCTTTTAAATAATCTCTTACATTCTCACGTCCCTGGCCCAATCTTTCTTCGCCGTAAGAATACCATGCACCGCTCTTGGTTATCACATTATGTTCCAATCCAAGATCTATAAGCGAGCCTTCAGTGGAAATCCCGGTTCCATAAAGTATATCGAATTCAGCCTTTTTAAAAGGTGGGGCAACTTTATTTTTGACCACTTTCACACGTGTTCTGTTTCCGATTACCTGATCTGAACCGGCTTTTAGAGATTCTATGCGGCGCACGTCCATCCGAATGGAAGAATAGAATTTCAGGGCTCGTCCACCGGGTGTTACTTCAGGATTTCCAAACATAATACCAACTTTTTCCCTTATCTGGTTGATAAATACAGCACACGTTCTCGATTTGCTGATAACACCGGAAAGCTTGCGCAGGGCCTGTGACATTAAGCGGGCCTGCAGTCCCACATGAGCGTCACCCATTTCACCTTCTATTTCAGCCCGCGGAACAAGGGCGGCAACTGAATCGATAACCATTACATCGATAGCCCCGCTGCGGACCAGTGCTTCGGCAATTTCAAGAGCCTGTTCACCGGTATCGGGTTGAGAAACAAGCAGCTCATCTAGATTGACTCCAAGGTTGGTGGCATACTGCGCGTCAAGCGCATGTTCCGCGTCGATAAAAGCTGCATAACCGCCTCGTTTTTGCGCTTCGGCAATTATATGCAGGGCAACGGTAGTTTTACCTGAAGATTCAGGGCCGAAAATTTCTACCACCCTGCCTCTTGGTACTCCTCCAACACCCAGTGCGGCATCAAGGGTAAGGCTGCCAGTTGGAATAACAGCTATCTTTTGATGGACCTCCTGGCCAAGTTTCATTACCGAACCTTTGCCGAACTGCTTTTCGATTTGGAGCAATGCTGCTTCAAGGGCTTTTTCTTTTTCCAAAAGTTCATACCTCCTTATTGCCGGTTCGTCTATGGGTCCTTTATATTCTTCTTTATTCTTTATTTCCATATGATATCCTGCAGTTAGATTAGTTATTAAAAATCTGATTTTTGCAGCATGCTGCGATAAAGGGGGTGATAAACTGCACCATGCCTTGATAGGATGCTTTTAAATAATGTTATTTCTCCTACTATCATTGACGATCCCTGAAAAGAAATTTCATCGTTAATGAATTTTTTAATCGCATCTTCCGGAAGCGGATAACGCAGTCTTCCGATGGTCAGGTGAGGCCGAAAAGATCTTTTCTCAGAGGTAAATCCATGGCTTGTCAATTTCTGATTTAATTTTTCGGTAAGGGCAGTGATCAAAGAGGTCCCATCACCCAGGCCTATCCAGAGCACCCTGGCTTTTTCAGTTCCAGGAAACACGCCGCTTGCCCTGAGAGAAAAGTCGAATCGGCTCTCTCCTGCGGTCGTTTCATCCATTGCTTTTTTTAACTCCGGCAAACGGGTTTCATCGGTTTCGCCTATAAATCGTAAGGTTAGGTGCAGAGTTTCATGACGCACCCAGCGTACTCCGCTCAGGTATTCCTTGATCCTGTTTTGTAAAACGCCGACTTCTTTTTTTTGTTTTTCTGAGAGGGCGATTGCTATAAAAAGCCGCAAATTAGAATTTATCCTTTCCTTTTATTTCTCATCAAGCATTCTGCGCAGGATGTTGAAGGCTGTCTGGACCGCTTTTTCCTTAATGGCCCTTCTCCCTCCTCCGAAAATTAGCTCATGGCACTTGAACCCATCAGGTGTTACTGCAGCGATATAAACCAGGCCAACCGGTCTGCCGGTGGAATCGCTCTGCGGCCCGGCTACTCCCGTTATCCCCACACCGCAGTCTGCTTTAAAAAGGGAACTTGCTGCTCTAGCCATCGCTTCGGCTGTAGCAGCGCTTATCTCACCTTCCTGTTCAATCAATAATTTTTCAATCCCAAGGACATTTATTTTAGCTTCCCGGGAATAGGAAACCACACCGCCTCTAAAAAAATGTGAACTGCCCGGAATATCGGTTACAGCATCGCACATCAAACCACCTGTGCACGATTCGGCCAGGGCAAGAGTCCACATTCTTTCCTTTAATAAATATGCCATTCGTTCAGCCAGGGTATCGTTGTCACTGCCATAAATATAGTCGCCCAGTAAATCTCGCAGTCGATTTTCCGCTTCAGCAATGGTATCATCTGCTTCATCCTGGTTGCCGTTGCCTTTGATTTGAAGATGTACTTCATGACCCCTGGCGATATAAGATATTTTGGGCAGTTTCCACTCACCCAGCGATTTAATTTTTTCTTCAAGCTGTGATTCACCAATGCCGGCACATTTAATAGTCTTGACCCTGTTTATACCGCCGTAGATGTTATGGCTGATGCGGGGTAAAACATCTTCTTCAAACATTTCTTTCATTTCGTTCGGCGGACCGGGCAGCATGAAGATGAATTTGCCCTGTTCTTCAATAACAGCCCCGGGTGCGGTTCCATTCTTGTTTTCAAGCATTGTGCTGCCTTCTATAACCATGGCCTGTTTGCGGTTATTGTCGGTCATAGTCAATCCTCGTTTTCTAAAGAATGATTCCAATTTATCCACCCAGTTCTGATTAATGGAAAGAGAACGTCCAAGGATATCAGCCAGGGCTTCCCTGGTCAGGTCGTCATCGGTCGGCCCCAGGCCGCCGGTAATTATGACAATATCACTTTGCCCAATAGCCCTGTTTAGAGCTGAGGCAATCATCTTTTTATCATCGGCCACAACACAGCTTTCTCTTACAGCAATGCCGGCTGTCCAGAGTGATCTGGACAGATAACCGGCGTTGCTGTTTTCCACCAGCCCGGTTAAAAGCTCATTTCCTACGCATATTAAGTCTGCCTTCACAATAGTTCACCTTCCTGTAAGCCGGTTAAACAGGTAATTCGGGCAGGGGAACAGTATTAATTGCCAGCAGGTTGTAAGGTGATACTGCGGCAATTTTAACCGTCGCCCAATCGCCAGGATTCAAAGGTTGGCCAGAGTAAACTAAAACTCTCCCATCCACTTCCGGTGCTTGAAATTCGGTGCGACCGTAATACCAGTTTTTACCCGGGTTTCTTTGTCCTTCGATTAAGACAGTGATGCGTTTCCCAATTAACTTCTTGTTTAAATCAAGTGAAATTGCTTGCTGGCGGAGCATCAATTTTTTCAACCGTCTTTTGGCGACGCGGGAAGAAATTATCCCCGGGAGGCGGTAGGCGGCAGTCTCTTCCTGCAATGAAAAAGTAAAAGCGCCGAGACGGTTAAATTTGATTGCAGCTAAATCATCAAGCAAAATTTCATAATCACTATTTTTTTCGCCGGGGAATCCGACCATGCATGTAGTGCGCAGGGCCATGTCAGGTATTTTCCCCCTCAGTTTCTCAATCAGCATCTTTAAATCCTGCTGCCTGTAAGATCTATTCATCAGGGTAAGGATCCTGTCACTGCTGTGCTGAATAGGCAGATCGAGATACCGGCAGATCCGCCTGTCTTCAGCTATCTGCTGGACCAGATTTTCCCTTATTCTTGATGGATAAGTATACATGATCCGCAGCCAAAATTTATCTTCCCGGTCTAAAATCAGACTTATTAAACCGCTTAAGTCGGGATAATCAATACGATCGCTGCCATAAGCTGTAGTATCCTGGGCAATAAGGACTATTTCCCTGGCTCCGTTTTTCAGTAGTTGTTCAATTTCATCGTTTATTTCCTGCGGGTCACGGCTGCGATAAGGACCTCTAATTTTGGGTATTAGGCAATAACTGCAGTGATTACTGCAGCCTTCTGCTATCTTTACACAGACGCTGTGAGGAGGAGTGGTCAGGATGCGGGAGAAAAGAGTATAGTAAAGCGGCGTTGGCGCACACTTCAGAGTAACTCTCAATCCATTGAAAACCATGGATAGAAATTTCTTCAGGTGCCTGTAGCTGTGCACGCCGATAGCCCCATCAATGTCCGGTATGTTTTTAAGTATTTTAGTACCATATATTTCAACGAGGCAGCCCGCTACTACCAGATAAGTCCCCGTCCCCTTCAGATCTTTCGCTGTTTGCATAAGGGTATTCACAGATTCCTGCTGTGCTTCCTCGATAAAACTACAGGTATTAATGATGATTAAATCTGCATCGCGGCAGTCATTGGTTAGGATAAAACCTTCTGTCAACAGTAAGCCGAGAACTTCTTCCGTATCTATTCTGTTTTTGGCACAGCCAAGAGAGATGGCTGCTACCTTCAGGCCTCTGTACTGTGTTATTTTATTTTTCTCTCTGCGTTGATGATGATAAATAGTTGTTTTACCTCCGTCAATTTAGAAAATATATTAATTGATAGATTACTATTTGCCCTTTAAGTTAAAGTCTTCGCAAATTTTAGCTGCCTGGTCCTGGGTGACCAAAACTTCACGTGGTTTGCTTCCTTCAAAGGGACCGACGATACCTCGCCTTTCCAGATCGTCTATTAAACGGGCGGCCCTGGTGTAGCCAATCCTGAATCTTCTCTGCAGCAGTGATATGGAAGCCTGGCCGGTTCTTACCACCAGGTCAACTGCTTCGCAGAAGAGAGCGTCAGCCTCTTCTGCTTTACTTTCTTCGTGCGCATCGAGAAAAGAGTAGTCCTTTTCATAGTCCACCAGGCCCTGTTCCTTGATGAAATCTGTAACTCTTTTGACTTCTGCTTCGCTGACATAAGCGCCCTGTACTCTGAACGGTTTTACTGCTCCTACCGGATAAAAGAGCATATCTCCACGGCCAAGCAGTTTTTCTGCTCCGGCCATATCTAGAATGGTCCTTGAATCAAACTGTGAAGATACTGTAAAGGCAATGCGCGAAGTAATGTTTGCCTTAATGATGCCGGTTAAAACATCTACTGAAGGCCGCTGTGTTGCCACAATCAGGTGAATGCCGGCTGCCCGGGACATCTGGGCCAGCCTGGCAATAGCATCTTCAACTTCACCGGGTGATACAAGCATCAGGTCAGCCAGCTCGTCGATCAATACCACGATGAAAGGTAATTTTTCAAGTTCTTCATCTTCTGTTGTTAGTTCATTATAGGCACCGATATCGCGGACTCCTATACTGGCAAAGAGATCGTAACGGCGGCCCATTTCCCTCACCATATTCCTGAGAGCCAGGGAAGCCTTGCGGGGATCAGTTAGAACAGGCATAAGCAGGTGGGGAATACCATTGTAGACGCTCAGTTCCACTACCTTGGGGTCTATCATCATGAAACGAATCTGATCCGGGCCGGCTTTATAGAGGATACTGTTTATAAGCGAATTGAGACATACACTCTTTCCTGCACCCGTAGCTCCGGCTATCAGCAGATGAGGCATCTTAGTCAGGTCGGCAATGACCGGCACACCTGTTATGTCCTTGCCCAGGGCGACGGTCAGCGGCGAATTGCTCTGCTTGTAGGAGTTTTCTTCTATAACTTCCCGTAGATAAACCAGGGAAACCACTTTATTGGGAACTTCAATGCCAAGAGCCGCTTTACCGGGTATGGGAGCCTCTATTCTGACGAGGGGGGCAGCAAGGTTTAGCGCCAGGTCATCAGAAAGGCTGATAATTTTACTGACCTTTACACCTGCCTCCGGTTGAACTTCGAAGCGGGTCACCGTAGGTCCGGATTGAACATGAATAACCCGGGCTCTTACCCCGAAACTCTGCAGTGTGTTTTCAAGCAGTTTGGCTCTTTCACTACTGTTTTTTCGATAGTTTTGTTCACCGCTGGTGCTGTGTTTGTTCAACAGAACCAGGGGTGGAAATTTATATTCTGCGCTGCTTTTGCCCGTTTTTACAACGGATGATTTAAACTTTTCATCATCCTTTCCACCTTCTTCAAACTTCGTTTCCAGCTGGAAAGATTGGCGTTCCTGCTGATAATTTCCTGCAGCAGGCTCTTTATCCCCGTCGGTAACGCTGTCCTCCACGCTGCCGTTTATGATTACCGGCCCGCTCTGTGTTAGAGTCTCATTCTCTATGGTCTCCTGAGGAGGCTCTTCTTTTTCGGAGGACAGTGCTTCAGCTTCCCTGCGCAGCAGTGCTTTATGTTTTCTTTTTTGCAATGCGGCAGTCAGTTTGCCGGCCAGGGTAGCAGTGTACAGGATGAATGATTTAAGAAATTCAATAATGCGGTTCAAGATCTTTAACACTGCATTGAAATATTTTTTCAAAGAAATATTTAAAACAAGCAGCAGAGCAATTAGGGTCAGAGCACCGAGGAGAATGCGGCTTCCGGTAAAACCAAGAAATAAATAAAAGAGAACGGCAAATGCTGCCCCCACGGTCCCTCCACCCTGTCTGTTCAGGCCAAGCAAAAAACAGTCCTGTATGAACCGTTCTTTGGCAATAATAGAAAGCTGAGAGGACATCAAATCAATATGGACCCATACTGTATATAAAATAAAAAGTATAAGCAGGCCAGCCAGTCTGACCTTGAGAGTGTGTCTTTCTCGTGGCAGAATTATCCTGATTCCAATGATAGCGATAAAGAAAGGAATGACAAGGGCTGCATCTCCAGCTATTGTGCGTAAAAGACTGTTCAGAAAAAGACCCAGCCCACCGGTTTGGGCAGTTTCCACAAGCCCAAAATAAGAAAACAGGCCCAGGGCGATTATCAGGATCCCCTTTATCTGGGAACGCATTTCTTTATTTAATTTCTTCTTTCTGCTTTTGGCCAAGCCAATAATCACGCCTTTTCCGGGATAATATCAGTTGGAATTTTACTTTCAAAGTTAAGCCTGCCTCAACAAACCTTATTTTATGCAGCACTTTACAGGAATTAGTATAAAACATCTGTTCGATAATGTAAAGTTTTAGCAAACATCCTGTGCCTTTATTTACAGGAATGAATAGATGATGATAATCAAACCGAGTATCCAGCAGTAGTAGGCAAAATAATGGAACTTCCTGTTTATAAGCAGCCTGATAAATATTTTTATAGCGACAATACCGGCCAGGAAAGCAGCCATGCCTCCTATTAGGTAATTGTATACTATGGCATTCTGCAGGCTTATCGAAGCGATTGTTTTAATTTCCGTCAAGGTAGCTCCGAAAATTACCGGTACAGACAGCATAAAAGAATACTTAACTGCTGTTTCACGGTTCAGGCCTCTCCACAGTGAACCGGCAATAGTTGAGCCGGAACGTGAAATACCGGGAATTACTGCCAGACCCTGCAAAAAGCCTACCACCAGGGCATCTCCGGTCTTCATTTCGGTAAAAGTTTTTTCACCTGCCGGAATGATCGTTAATAGCTTCAGAATAAGTCCTGTTATGAGGAGCATGAAACCGACCAGCAGAGACGACTTGAAAAGAAGATCGCTGAAAGCACTGCCCAGTAATCCAAGCACTGCCGTTGGTATGATACCCAGGATGAGCATCAGTAAGACAGTTCTCTGTTCTTTATCTTTCCGGAAGTGAAAGAGATTTAGAAATTCCCTGTTGAAAACACAGATTACTGAAAGGGCAGTAGCGAAATGGAGTATCACTTCAAGGGTTACTCCAGGTTCGCTCAAGCCAAGTAAATCCTGAAAAATTACAAGATGTCCAGAACTGCTCACCGGTAAAAATTCAGTTAAACCCTGAATTAAGCCGAGGATTAAAGCTTCTACTAAATTCATTTATTGGATCCCCCGATCAATACAGGCATTCCTCCTGGCTCGATCGTAAAATTCATCTCGTCACCGAAAAGAATTTCACCCTCCATATGCAGGGGAAGCTGTGCGCCGGTTTTCAGGATCACCTTTTCCGATCTGTTCATAGTCACCTGTTTCATTTTGACATGGCTTCCGTTGAAAACCTTCGGGAAGTTATAAGCAAGGCTGGCTTTATCCATCCAGTCCAGTATACATATATCAAACAATCCATCGTCCTGGATGGCACCGGGCAATATTTTCATGCCTCCGCCATAATTTGAACCAATTCCAACCGCCACCAGGAGCGGGTTGATTTCTTCAGGACCGTTACCAAGATCGATTTCCATTTCCACCTGCTTGTATGAAAAAAGGGTTAAAAAGAAGGCATAGATATAAGCGGAAACTCCTTTGAAGGGCCTGACACCCTTGTTAACCCGCAGGGCAACAGTAGCGTCAAATCCAACTCCAACTGAATTTATAAAGTGTCGATCCAGAACTTTCCCCAGATCAATACGCTTGATTTTTGCCTTTAGAAGATCTTGACAGGCAGTTTCAATATCTGAAGGCATATTCACTGCTATGGCAAAATCATTACCTTTTCCTCCTCTTAAGGCGGCGAGAACCGAGTCAGTGTGAGCTATTCCGTTTAAAACTTCGTTTACTGTCCCATCGCCACCGACAGCTACCACGATATCGAAACCCTTTTCCGAAGCCCTGGCCGCCCTTTCAATGGCATCTCCGGGACCGCTGGTGTACTCAAAATCATGTTCTGCTTTAGCCTGTGTAAATATTTCTTTGATTCGTGGGACCAATTTGATTGCTCTTCCCCCACCTGCTTTGGGGTTTACTATAAATTTATAGCTTTTCATGTTTTTCTCCAGGAGCTGTTTTGGTTTTTTAAAATATGCCTCAAGCGCGGGGCTGCCCGTTTCAGGGGCAGCCCCGCGTTAAGATGTCTTCATTTCTACTGCATCTACTGGGAAAACTTGTCTTCCAAACGCTTCATGGTCTCAACAATTCCGCCGTACTCAAGTTCCTTGTAATCCAGCATGGCCGGTCCCGAAAAACCCTGCTCCCTGATGGCAACGGCTTTACGAGATACTTTGTTCCTGATGTAATCCCAGTACGGATGATCAAAACAATCCACCGGTTCAGTCAATTTGCCGTTATGAACACAGAAACCGGCTGCGCTAACGATCGGTGGACCATCAAAATATGAAATAATACTACCCATTTTGACAGGCATTAATGGGCCGGTATGGCTGCCGCGCATAAACCCTGCTACATAATGTCCAATGCTGTATGGGGACAAAATTTCGCCGGTTGCCGGAAAATCACCCTGACAGCGGATAATCATAACCGGGTCATCTTTACCTGTATATTTTCCGGCAATGTTGTGCAACCTGGTTGTGCTTGCTACTGTTGCCTGTTCTCCAGTTGCCCTGGAATAAATTGCCGAAACGACAAATCTTTCATTGTCCCTGAGCAGGGCAGCCAGGTCATATAAATCCTCGGGTGTATTTAATTCAATTGTCCGATCTGACTCGACGTGTTCAACATCCATGACGACAAACTTAAAGCCTTTGCCGATTTTTGGTGACAGTATTAAACCAGCACAGTGCATCGGATCAGAAAAGCCCAGGTATAACGGCAGATTGTAAGCACCAGGATCTGTTTTATCTGCGGTAAAAAGCAGGAACGGTTCGGCTCTGCGTTCTTCAAATTCCATTTCTGCAACTGCAGGTCCAAGCCCTTTAACATTTCCTGAAAAAGCATCGGATAACAGATCCTGTCCGGCTCCATAAAGCCCCTGCTCCTTGGCCTTATTTGTCCCGGCAATAAAGGCATCCCAGGCTAATTTATGAAGCTCTTCACATCCTGTACCATTGTTGTGGCAAAATAGTATGGCCACATCATCTCCGGTACTGCCTACATAAAAATCTGTAATTAAATTGCCAACTCTTTGTTTCACACAATCTTTTACTGCATTGATTAGGGCGTCACTTGGTTTAATGTGTCCGGCTATACTACCTACATCTGCCTTGATCACACTCAAGGTTGTTTTCAAGATACTCCCTCCTCATATTGAAAGGACAATCTGTCCCTTGTTAGGTTTTAAGATTTAGCAGTATGTAAAGAAATATTCTATCTCTTCACAATTAATTCCTGCCAGTGTAATTTATCTACAAAAAGGAGTATGCAGTTTAAATCTACATTACCGTATTAAAACTCTTTTTCCTTGAATATATGAGAGTTAATCTGGTAAATAATAGAAATACATAATTTATGACCTGAAAATAAATGGCTATGATCAGCTACGAATCATTTTAAAGCATGGTTCAACTATAGTTTACTGCATTAACATCTATGCTGGATACCAAACACTGCAGGCATGCTCACGATCGCTCGCGCTGCCCGGCAGTGTTTGGCCCTGGGTCTGCCATGGATATAATGTTTTAACCACCTGTAACCTTTAAAAGAAGAGACGAAGCCTGCTTTATACCACAGTCGCGCATCAGGCTTTGCGACAATCGAAAGGAGCGCAGGATTTTCAGAAAAGCTGCGGCAGATGTCTGAGCGAGCATTAAGCGAGCGAGTTCTGACGCAGCCTGAAAATCCGAGCACCTTCAATACTTAGAGGCAAAGTTAGCGCGAATGTGGTATAACGCAGGCGATTATGAGTGTGACCGGCAGTGTTTGAAAGCAAGTGTTTGGGCTGAGAGTGGTTAAACAGGGAAATGTGATAATCAGGACTTAAA
>JAGYMW010000110.1 GCA_018400435.1 Bacillota bacterium
AGGGCCCTGACCTTATCCAGGGCTTCCTGAGACATCTCGTGGTCGACCTGCAGGATCATCATCGCTTCACCACCGGCTTTTTCCCTTCCCAGCTGCATTGAAGCAATGTTAACCTGTTCATCCCCAAGAAGAGTGCCGATCCTGCCGACTACCCCTGGCTGGTCGTGGTGGGTGGTGATGAGCATATATTTCGCCGGGACGATCTCAATATGATAGTCATCAACCCTGACAATACGGATATCGTTGTTCAGGAGTGTTCCCGAAATATGATGTTCTACATCCCCGGAACGAGCACTGAGGGTTACCAGGCTGCTGTAGTTTTTAACTTCAGTGGTTGAGATTTCGCGCACGGTGATCCCTCTTACCCTGGCTATGTAAGGGGCATTGACCCAGTTTACTCCGTCACCAATGATGGGACGCAGAAATCCAATCAGGCACGAAATAGTCAGATGGCTTAACTGCAGTGAAGCTATTTCACCGCTGTAAGTAAGCTCTATCTCCTGCACATTTCCGCCAAAGAGCTGTAAATAGAGGTTACCGAGAACCCGCATCAACGGCAGGTACGGCTCCAAAGCAGCCCTTGTTTCCGGAAGCAAGGTAGGTACGTTCACCGCCGAGACGATGGGTTCTCCCCGCAGCGCTTTAACTACCTGTTCCGCAACCTGGAGCGCTACATTGGTCTGTGCTTCACGGGTCGAAGCACCCAGATGGGGTGTGACAATAACATTATCCAGTTCCAAAAGGCTGCAGCCAACCGGGGGTTCCTTTTCAAAAACGTCAATAGCGGCTCCCGCGATTTTACCTTCCTGCAGGGCGGCGTAAAGGGCCTCTTCATCAATCAACCCGCCCCGGGCACAGTTTACAATTCGCGCATCCGGTTTCATCATCGACATTTCCTTCGCCCCGATAATATGATGAGTGGAAGAACTGAGCGGAAGATGAAGAGTAATGAAATCAGCCCGGGCTAGCAGCTCTTCAAGAGGAACTATCTCTATATTAATTTTTTCAGCCTGCTCAGCCGATATATAAGGATCGTAACCGATAATTTTCATCCGCATCCCCCTGGCCCGACGGGCTACTTCGCTGCCAATGCGGCCGACGCCGACGATCCCGAGCACTTTACCGGTAAGCTCTACTCCCATGTATTCCGAACGCTTCCATTCGCCCTGTTTAAGAGAAAAACTTGCCTGGGCAATGTTCCTGGCCATGGAAGTCAGCAAAGCGATGGAATGTTCCGCCGCCGAAATGGTATTGCCCTCCGGGGCATTTAAAACGACAATACCTTTTTCAGTAGCCTTATCTATATCAATATTGTCAACACCGACTCCCGCTCTGCCTATGACCTTAAGATTCTTCGCAGCATCGATTACCGCCGCAGTTACTTTAGTCCGGCTTCTTACTACCAAAGCATCATAAACTCCAATTTCCTCGAGCAGCTGCTCCGGGGTTATCTTTGGTTTAAAATCTACCTCTGCATGCTCTTCCAGAATATTAAGACCTTCAGCGGAAATGGAGTCACTGACTAATATTTTCATTTTTCTGCACCTCCGATAATTTCTGCATCCAATGATGTGACTTTGATAATAAATACTATATCATATCACCGGCAGAGCTCCAACCAAATCGAGCGCTTGTACCCTTTAAAACCGTGCCGGGGCCCTTAAAGAGGCCTGCTACATGACACTGAATACCCGAGATTCACTCAATGGGAAGGGGAGTTGACAAGCATTATCGCCCCATGCGGGCACAGTTCCTGGCAACAGTAACAGCGGATACATTCATAATGTTCAATACTGGCCAGACCATCGGTTATCCTGATCACCTGGGTCGGACATGCTTCCCGGCAGATTCCGCAACCGGTGCAGCGTTCCCTATTTACCTGTGGATAAGGCCGGCGAGCGTAAAAAAAATTTTTCAACATAGCCACAGGGAGAAGGGCAAACAGCCGGCTCAATTTGCCGGTTGCCGCCGGTCCTCTGTCAAAATCGGTCACTCTTGCTTCTTCAATTGACAAACCTACAAGATCAATATCATCCGGATCCGCTCCGTTTAATTTAAAATCCCGGGCGGCGGCAACGGTCGTCACCTGCTCCGGGAAAAAGCCAAGGACCTCTGCCGCTACCGTATCCAGAGCAACAGGGTTGGGCGAACCCATCAACAGGCCCAGCTGCCGTGGCTTACCCCTGCGGGGACCCGGCCCTTCCATAGCCACAACTGCATCAAGCACTGAGAAAGCGGGTTTCACTGCCAGTGATACGCTAAGAAGCAATCTGGAAAAATCAAGTGGGAGAGGATGCTCCAGGTGAAATCTTTTTTTATTGGCACCCACCACACAACCAAAAAGGTTTTTCACCGCCCCGGTCATGCCGGTCAATGAATGCGTCTTCAATTTGCCCACATTGATAACCAGATCAACCTCATCCAGTTCTGCTGCCAGGGGAATTGCTTTAAGCCCTCTGATTGTTGATTCCACTTCTTTAATCTTTTCAAATACAAGCATTTCCGCTCCTGTTTTTTTCATCACCTCTTCCAGCCCGGAAACCCTGTGGGCAAGCTCCTGCCGGTCGCTGCCCGGACTGTCACCGATAAATACTTTTCCTCCCGCTTCCTGGATCATTTCCGCCAGAACCCTTACCACCAGTGGATGAGTGGTAACCGCCTCAGCCGGAGGAACAGCGGCCAGCAGGTTGGGTTTAATAAGAATCTTCTGCCCCCGGCCTATAACTGACTCGATCCCACCGAAAGGTTTAAATATTTCCCTTAAACCCTGCCGCACTTCCACAGGATGATAATGCCTGCAGCCGGTAATAACCACTTTTTCTCGCCCTGAATTCAACCCGCTCACTCCTTTCCCCTGCAGGTAAAGACGAATAAATTTTCAAAAGCTTTTTGGTTTACAGTGCCAAAACAGCGGTACTTTCAATAAAAAGGACCGCTGCCTGAGCAGATGTGTTAATTTCACTATGCGGGATAATGTAAACCATCCTCATTCTCAGTAATGATTTAAAGGCACTACCATGGAATCCTGATTAAAAAGTCCTGCCGCTGAAAATGCGTACTCTTAAAACTTGTTTTATCACAGTAAGGCGGCCGCTTCACGGTCCACAATGACAGTGCAACTGCAATGCATATGCAACAGTGAGGCGGGAACTGATATTCCAATATGAAAAGAGTGACAGGAGGATGAGACCATGGAAAAAAAGTTGGCGTATGTGACTGGCGGTATGGGTGGCATTG
>JAGYMW010000111.1 GCA_018400435.1 Bacillota bacterium
ATGGGCGGGATCGGGGCAGTAGCCGGACCAGTTGTTTCCGGCCTGCTGGCCGAGCTTTTTTCCTGGCGTGGATCATTCCTCGTTATCGCCTTGCTGGCTCTTCTTGTGACCCTTCTTTCACGGCCGCTGCTGAAAACCAGGCAAGAACCGTTGTCTGCCAGCAGGGATACCAGGGGAGGTTTTGACAGCGCGGGCGCGGCAACCCTCATTTTTTCTGTTTTCAGCCTGCTTATAGGGATAACCCTCTTACCCGACTGGGGCTGGGAAAACGGCTGGATTCAGCTGAGTCTGGTTGTCTTTATTGTTTTACTCTATGTTTTCTACCGTATTGAAAAAAGATCAACAGCTCCTCTACTCGAACCAAAACTCATAGGCAATCCTTCCTTTTCCCTGGGGCTGCTTACTGTTTTCCTGGAGCAGTTTGCCGTAGCCGGTACTTTTTTTGTCATGCCTATCTTTCTCGGATCAGTACATGGTTATGGAGCCGGAGCCACTGCCTTGCTGCTTACCCCCGTTTCCATTGTTATTGCTCTGGCTGCTCCCCTGGGTGGACATCTTTCCGATCGCTACGGACCGGGCCTGCCTATCGTTTTCGGCATGCTCGTTCGGGCAGCATCTTTTGTTATCCTGGCCTGGATTACGGTCGGTACAAGCTATACCTCTATCGCAATCTGGCTTGCTTTAAATGGTCTCGGCTTTGCCCTCACTTCCACCCCGGCCCTCCATGCCGTCCTCTCGGCGGTCAACCCAAGCCAGCACGGAGTAGCCAGTGGTGTCCACAACATGCTTCGCTTCACCGGTTCGGCAATTGGCACCACCGTAGCCGGTATCATTCTCTACGCCCTTATCCCGTCATCTTATGCCAAGCTGCAGGGATCTTTGCCGGGATTCCGGGAAGCATACCTGGTGCAAGCGACAGCCTGTCTATTGGGCGTGGCGGTGGGAATCTTTCTGATCAGATACAGAAGGGAAAAAGGTCAATAAGTTAATAAGTTAATACACAGGGTAGTTTAATTTTTGCCTCGCACTGCTTTGAAGCCGGAAATGATATCAAGCAGTTCCTCGGTGATGGCGGCCTGACGTTCGTGCTGGTAAGCAGTTTTTAGCTCATTGAGGCGTTCGTTGATGTTTTTCTCAGCAGCCTGCATCGCTGCCAGGCGGCTGGTATTCTCGGCAGCAAGGGAAAGGGCGGTAGCCCGGTAGAGGGAAACGAAGAAATACTGGCGCAGGAGGGCCGACAGGAGGCGGTCCGGAGACATGGTGAAGGTTGGCAGGGAACGCGATTCCCACTCCAACCTTGTTTCCAGCAAATTGGAGAGGCTAACCGGGAGCATGATTTCCGCCCGGGAGTTGAATCCCCCGGTAAGTGGGCGGTTATAAAACAGGAAGACCTTTTCCACCTCTTCAGTGGTCCGGTATTCCTCGATCTTTTCCAGGAGACGCTGGATAAAGGGTGTGATAGCCTTGATCGATGTGGGCAAATGTAGTTTACTGCTCGATTCTAATCCGGCCGCTTCGACCCTGGTGATAACCTGTTCGCCGATAGCGATGATAATTGTATTGGCCGGAAGTGCATTATCTATAGTCTTTTCCGCCGGCTCACCCGACCAGTACTCTTCCAGGGCATATGAAACGATCTGTTCGTTAAAACGGCCGGCCAGGCCGTGATCTGAACCGAAAAGGCAGATCATGGCGGGGCGGCGGGGATCGATTCTCGGATCAGTCAGGTTTTCAGCCTCGGCGGAAAGGACTACGGAAAGCCCCAGCTCCACGGTGCGAAAATAATCGTCCAGGGACTCGGCCGCCTTTTCGTACTGGCGCACGCTGGTAGCGGCCAGTGCCTTCATGGTCCGGACGATGGAAGATAGGTCTTCACCGCTACCGATCTGTTTCTGGAGAGTTTCAAGGGTGGCGCTCATCTATTCTTCCTTTCAGGTTCGGGTCCGCCAGCTTCTGATTCTTTTCCCCCAGCTTTTTCTGCGATTTGTTCTTTCTTTTCTTCTTCTGCTTCTACTGCCTCTTCTTCTGCCTCTTTTTTAGATTCGGCAATAACCTGGCGGGCTGTTTCGATCAGGGATGATTTGTCTTCGTCGGTCAGCTCTTCGCCTTCTTCTATTTTTCGGCAGATTCCCGGCAGTTCATCGATTACCGCTTTCCTGATCCTTTTTTCCGCCGCGGGGATCTCTTCCACTTCCATCTCGTCAAACAGTCCCCCGGTGACGGCCAGCAAAACGGCAATCTGCTCCGGAATAGTCAGCGGACTGAGTTCAGACTGGGTAAGCACCTTGCGCACCCGGCGGCCTCGTTCAATGGTTTCGCGCGTTTTATCATCGAGACGTGTCCCGAAACGGGCAAACATCTCCAGTTCTTCAAACTGGGCATAGGAAAGGCGAAGATCTCCGGTAACCGACCGGTAGGCAGGAAGCTGGGTTTTACCGCCCACCCGGGAAACCGACTTGCCCACATCAACAGCCGGCAAATGATTGCGCTGAAATAGATCCGGGGATAAATAGATCTGGCCGTCGGTAATGGAAATCAGGTTGGTGGGAATGTAGGCCGAGATATTCTGGGCCTGGGTCTCGATAATCGGCAAGGCGGTCAGGGAACCACCGCCGTATTCTTCGCGCAGGTGGGTAGCCCGCTCGAGGAGGCGGGAGTGGAGATAGAAAATGTCTCCGGGATAGGCTTCGCGTCCAGGCGGCCTCTCCAGCAGTAGAGAAAGCTCGCGGTAGGCGCGTGCATGGAGAGTAAGATCATCGTAGACCACCATGACATCGCTGCCCTGTTCCATGAAATATTCGGCAATGGTCGTAGCTGCATAGGGGGCAATAAAGCGCAGGCCTGGCGGCCCGTCGCCGGAAGCAACGACCACAGTGGTATAATCCATTGCTCCAAAGCGGCGCAGCCGAGCAATAAACTTGGCCACATCAGCACCCTGCTGGCCGATGGAACAGTAAATGCAGAGGACATTCTTGTCGGCCTGATTGATAATTGTATCAAGGGCAATAGCCGTTTTGCCAATCTGGCGATCACCGAGAATCAGTTCACGCTGCCCGCGGCCCACGGGGATGAGAGCGTCTACTACCTTGAGACCGGTCTGCAGAGGGA
>JAGYMW010000112.1 GCA_018400435.1 Bacillota bacterium
GATCCATATTTGTAGTCCAAATAACATCAGAAACATTATCAAGGATTTGCCGGTAAATTTCCTCGCTCTGACTGCGGGCTTTTTCTTCCTGCTTGCGCTTGGTTATATCGTGAAAGACCACGGTAAAATAATCCGGTTCACCTCTATAGAGGCTCACATCGTACCAGCGTCCCAGTGGTTCATAATAGCGCTCGAAGCAAACCGGTTCTTCGCTCAAAGTTACTTTGTCGTAGATTCTGATCCAGAAAGGATCTGATTCTCTGGTTTCTGATAGTACTGCAGACGACTTTTGACCGATCACTTTTCCCGTTCTAGCCCGATCATTTTTTCGAAAGCAGTATTGATCTCAAGGAATATACAATTCCTTGAGGTGCCTTCTTCGTCGGGGATGATCTGGCAGCAGGCAAAAGCGTCGGGCAGATTCTAATACAAGAGACGATATCTATCAGACTCCGATTTCATAGTGGTCTCCCTTCTGCGATCTGCAGTTATAAAACTTCGTTCTCAATCTCTTTTAGAAAAACCTCTACAACCTGCGGGTCGAAGTGGCTACCGCTGTTTTTCCTGATATATTCCAGTGCTTCTTCCCTGCTCCAGGCTTTGCGGTAGGGGCGGTCACTGGTTAAAGCATCGTAGACGTCAACTACGGTGAATATGCGTGCCGTCAGGGGGATGGCTTTACCCTTTAGCCCACGCGGGTAGCCTGAGCCGTCAAATTTTTCATGGTGGCAGTAGGGAATATCGAGTGCCGGACGCAGGTAGTCGATGGAAGCGAGCATGTTATAGGCATAAACCGGGTGTTTGCGCATAATAGTCCACTCCTCCTCGCTCAACTGGCCGGGTTTGAGAAGAATGTCATCGGGGATGCCCATTTTCCCAATATCGTGCAGCAGGGCTCCGCGGCGCACATGGATCAGATCTTCATCACTTATGCCCATTACTCCGGCAATAAACAGTGTTAACTCCGTAACTCGCTGGCTGTGCTCCTCGGTTTCCTCATCTTTTAAGGAGAGTGCATGAGCCCAGCCCTCGATAGTCGCATCATAAGCCTGAAGTAATTCCAGACTGCTATTTTCTAACTCATGAGACAACAGTGAATCATCGATGGCTGTAGCAGCCAGGTCAGCCAGTCCTGACAGAAGGCTGGGGGCATCATCTGCCAATATTACTTTTTCACTGGTGGAACCGGCCAGAAGGATACCCATGGGACTGTCTTCCCGCTCCAGGACAGCAAAGGCGTAGCTTTTGATACCAAATTCCCGTAAAAGCTCCACAAAAAGTATATCCACAGTGGAGTCAAGATCAGTGATTAATCCGGATTTGCCTTGCTTTTTGATAAACTCATCATAGACTGTTTTAGGAAGTAGTTTTATTAGTTTGGCAAACTCTGGCTGCAAACCAATGCTATCGGCGAGATAGAAGGTCTGTTTATCTTTGTCATAAAGTTGAAAGGCTGCTAACGGAACTCTGAGGGCAGTAACAATTTCTTTGCATATGGTCCGGAGAATAACTTTAAGCTCCAGTTTGGCATTAAGATTGGAAGCCACATTCAACAGTGATTCAGCCCCGTCACTTTGGCGTCGTATTTCATTTTCCGCTTTTTTTCGCTCAGTAATATTTCTTGTTGTGCCCTGGATACCGATTAAGTTGCCCTGCTCATCGAAAAGCCACGAGGCGCTAAATTCGGCATGCACAATGTGTTTGTCTTTTGTTATATGGCGAACAGGTATGATTATCGTGTTATCCCGCTTCGCCGGAGGTTTAGTTATTTCTTCTGCTAACTTTGTCAGAAGAGCATTGTAGTCTTCGTGTACAGTGAAATCACTTATGGGCATAGTCATGACTTCTTCAGATGTAAAACCGATCAGTTTCTCGATAGCCGGGCTCATATAGGTAATGTTGCCTTCCAGATCAATTTTCCAGATGACATCTGCGATGTTCTCAGTCATATACCGATATTTCCGCTCGCTTTCACTTAAAGCAAAGTTCATCTCCCGGGCCAGGGAAAGAGCCCGGTCGCCGACAGTTTTCAACGTTTTTAGATAAAAAAAGATCAGAAAACTGACCAGAAGGCCAATGGCGAGAATACCCCAGGACACGTATTGATCAACAGCAGACCCAAAAGCCGGCAAGGTTTCGAAGGTAAAGGTCCATTGATGTCCGTAAAGATCCATGGTTTTACTGCTGGTAAACAACGGCTTATGATCTGCATTATCTATACTGGAGGAGATCTGGCTATCGTAGAGCAGCATATCCATAGAGGCCTCGGTGCCGTCATAAATTTGAAAGCCGATATTTTGAACGAGATCCGGGAAAATACCCTGGATTAGATCTTGCATGCGGAAGCCACCCGAGACAAAGCCCTCGATCGCTTTATTCCCTTCCCCAGGGGTGTTAAGCGGCATATTTTTGCTGTAAACAGGAACATACATCAGGAATCCGGGCTGGCTGTTCAGTTCAGTTTCCGTGATCAGCTTCACCTTGCCGGTGATCGAGGTAGTACCGGTATCCAGCGCCCGCTCCATGGCAGCCCGGCGCACTGGTTCAGAAAACCCGTTATAGCCGATAGCACGGCGGTTAATAGCATTAAACGGTTCGATGAAAACAACAGGGGTATATAACTCATGTTCCCCATCGGGCCAGACCGTATAATCAGGAAAACCTTCAGCTCTGATCCCTTCAATATGCTGTGCCAGTTCCAGGGGCCGGACAACCCTGAAAAACACTATGCCCTGAATGTCCGGGAAAAGGTCATTGCCTTGCCAGTATTGGTAATAGGCCTGCCAATCCTCTCTGGTAACTCTTTCGGAAATAACGAAGATTCCCGCCCCGCTCTGGAGAATCATCTCGAAATGATGAAGTCGTTCAGTGACTTTTTTTATAATGCTGTCAGTATTAAGGTTGTATTGGTGTTCTTTTTCCTGCATTGCAATATTTTCATAAGACTGCCAAACAAAAATGAAAAAGGCAAGCAAAACTGCCAGTACAATATAGGGCAGAAATTTTTGGTATTTTAACGGTTTGTAAGTCTTACTGAAGGATTTTTCCATGATCGCATTTCCTCTCGGCCGATATTACCTTGTCTGGCTGTTTAACC
>JAGYMW010000113.1 GCA_018400435.1 Bacillota bacterium
AGAGACCTTGCGCTGGTTAAGGCCAAGTTTTTTGGCTGCCTGTTCCTGGGTCAGACCTTCATAATAGATCATTTTAATGACCTGTCCCTGCAGGCGGTCCATCTTTTCCAGGGACATCTGCACGGTAATGCGGTCTTCAATGGGTAATTTAAAGTTTTCATAGCGAATATGCTTCAACTTGGAGATATCCATCTCATCGAGGGATACACAGCCCACCTGCATCGCCTCGATAATACCATCTTCTGTAACGTTCACCTGGTGGGCAATCTCGGCAAGGGTAGGTGTGGTCCCATTTTTTTGGGACAGCTCCTCGGTGGCATTGATCACTTTTGCCTGCAAGCTTTTCATCCATTCGGGCACCTTGAACGGGCCGCGGTCGCGCAATTCATGGCGGATCTCGCCGATGATGCAGTGTGAAGCATAGGTGGAAAACATTGTTGCCTGGGAAGGATCATAACGCTCCAGCGCCTTCAGCAGGCCCTCGTAACCGGCCTGAAGCAGATCTTCCTCTGTCCAACCGGGGCTGTAAAGAGAAGCATAATAACTGACCAGCTGCTCGGCGGCCCTGACAACTGCTTCCTTATTTTCCGGGTTTCTATTTTTCAAATATTCCCTCACTGCAATTTCCAGCGCAGAATAATCTTTTTTTGCAAAACCGCTCATTCCTTGTTCCTCCCAGGCCGCTGAACAACGTTTGTTTTAATTTTCAGCAGCTTTTTATATAACAAAACCCCGCCTGCTGCAGCAGAAGGGGTTGATTTAAACCTTCCCGAACCGGCAGCCGGCTGGCTTAGTGAAATCTCACCGTAGCCCCTCTGGCTTTGCGCCACCACCTTTCGGTGATTTTGCCTTTATTCAGTCTTATAGTTATATTATGGCACAGGCGCAAGAATTAGTCAAGGGCATTTTTTAAATATTTTCAATTAATAACTAATTTTTCCCCGAAGGTGGCTCTTTTTGATAAAAAGAGTCCACGTTGATAGAAATACTGATCCGGGCCGGCACCTGTTCACTGCGGCTGGTCTGTACTTTTTTAACGGTAATGGCCTCTTCTTCCTTGCGCAGGTAGTCCAGAAGTTCCAGCAGGCCGCGATAGCGTCCCACCATACGGATATCGAGAGGGATCTTAAGGCGGTCGCTGCTTACGTTTTTGGGCCTGCCGATGCAGCGGATCTCCGACAGGCGCAGCCCGTACTCATCGGAAAGCACTTCAAAATAGCGGAGAATTTCATCCTCGTCATACTCCTTCGGAAATGCAATCTTGAAGCTGCCGCTATTTTCAACTTCCCCGGTCTGTTCTGCCTCTCCTTCGACCATCCTCAGATGCTTGACCTGTGTTTTAGTCAGGGCTTTTTCTTCTTCCTCAATGGCCTTGCTAAGTTCGCTGAGGTTCACTGAAATGAGGGACAGGACTTTATTCTGAATCTTGCTCAGCCGGTCAAGGGATTTGCGGATAGTGATCACATCTTCAACCGGCATCTTGAAAGCTTCCAGGCGAATATTTTTAATCGCTGAAAGGTCGAGCTCCTCCAGGGGTACCGACCCTGCCTGCATCGTTTCGGCAATCCCTCGCTCAACTATGTTTACCTTGGACGCAATTTCTTTGAGTGTGGGCAGGCCGGACTTTTTGCGAGCCAGCTCCTCGGTCGCCCCGATCACATCATCCTGCAGGCGTATCAACCACTTTGGCACACGAAAAAGATTGCGGGATCGCAGTTCGTCCCTGATTTCACTGATTATGCAGTGGGTAGCATAAGTACTGAAGGGGACACCCCTTGACGGGTCAAAATTCTCCAGGGCTTCTGTAAAGCCATCACTGGCTGCCCGATCAAGATTTTCATCCAGGCTGCGTCCCGGGCTGTAGATACCGGCATAGTAACCGGCTATTTCTTTGCCCGTCTGCAAAATCTTTTCCCGTTCTTCCGGATTTTTACTGGCAAGATACTTTTGCACTGCCTGATCCAGATCCGTTATTTCCTTATCATCTGGCGAACTCATCATTTCCTGTTCCCTCTCTAAGACTTTTTCCCTGCGTTAAGATCCAGAGAGCTCTTACCCCTTCACTTATTTGACATTAAATAATTGTTATGATGACACCAGGCTTTTCAGACTTCTTAATAAGTTAGTTTTAAAATTATTAAACTTAGACCAGCACCCGCAGGGCTTCCTCCAGGGAAGTGATTCCTTTACTCACCTTCAGATAACCGTCCCGCCGCAGGGTGACCATCCCTTCGGCAACAGCAACCCTTGCTATTTCTGATGCGGGACGGTTCTTCAGGGCCATGTCTTTGATCTTATCGCTGACAATCAGGAGTTCGTAAACTCCACGCCGTCCCCGGTAGCCGGTATTACTGCACTGCAGGCAGCCCACTGGTTTATATAACTTGATTTTCTTTTCATTTTCAGCAAGCGGGAAATCCGGCGCCGAGGAGAGCAGCTCTTCCCTGCTGATAACATATTCCTTCCGGCATTTGGGGCAGAGCACCCTGACCAGGCGCTGGGCCAGAACGGCTATCACCGATGAAGCGGTCAGGTATGGTTCCACATCCATTTCGCCCAGGCGGGAAATCGCCCCGGCAGCATTGTTAGTGTGGAGGGTGGAAAGAACCAGGTGCCCGGTCAGCGCCGACTCGATGGCTATACGGGCTGTTTCACGGTCCCTGATTTCGCCGACCATGATAATATCGGGGTCGTTTCGCAGGATGGACCGCAGGCCAGTCGCAAATGTCAGGCCTGCCTGCGGGTTTACATGAACCTGATTGATTCCGGATAACCTGTATTCAATGGGGTCCTCAACGGTGATAATATTCTTTTCGACCTGGTTAAGTTCCGAGAGAGCGGCATAAAGTGTCGTTGTTTTACCGCTGCCCGTCGGCCCCGTTACCAGAACACAACCATGGGGTGTATTGATCATGCGGCGAAAGAGCTTCAACCGGTTTTCCGGAAAACCCAGATCTTCCAGGGTAATCAGCTGAGCACTGCGGTCAAGGAGGCGCAGGGTCAGCTTTTCTCCATGAGCTGTAGGCAGGGAAGCGACCCGGAAAT
>JAGYMW010000114.1 GCA_018400435.1 Bacillota bacterium
CCAATTTCCGGCCTGAGATAGAGGTTGCCGGTGATATGGGTATTTTCAAGGCGCTGATCGGGTTCGTTAATGGTGTAATCGCCTTCGATGAGAACAAGGCCTTCTTCATCGACAGGCTCGGCCCGGCTGGCAGTGACTATTTCACGAAGGGAGGTGGCAAAACCGAAAGTGTCGGTGATGTAGAGGACAAAGATGGCAATGGCCAGGATCAGTACAATGGAGATCACCACCGGTATTACGGTGATCTGTCTTCTGGCACTGCTGTTTTTAGCATGCCGGGGGTTTCTACTCACCTGTTTTCTCTCCCTGTAAAAAAAATATCTCTCTATATGTGTATCTATATATATATTAAATAAAGATAGAAACAAACCTGTTTCGTCAGCCAGGCTGTCTTAGCCTTTTTAGAGACCGTAGACCCTTGGCTTTGCGCCCCGGCCTTTCGACTGGTTTGCCTTTTTCGGACAGGTTGTTAATCACAATTCCCTTTTGTTATGAACAGGCAACAAATATTTCTAATTTTTCATAATAATATTATCAGACCAGTATATATTTGTCAACAGATTTTATAGGGAATAAAAGGTTTTTGTTGAATATTAAAGGAGAAGCACATCAAAAGGGGGATTAATTATTATGGTCTATTTTGCCAAACAGGGAAAAGTTAATACTGAAGATACAGTAAAGGAGGTTCTTAGCCGGGCTGAGGAACTGGGGATAAAACACGTGGTAGTCGCCTCCAATACCGGGGCCACTGCCGAAAAATTTGCCTGCAGGGAATTTGACGTAACCTGCGTCACCCACCATGTGGGTTTCACCGGGCCGGGGGAAGACGAGATGGGAGCGGCCGCCAGGCAACGGCTGGGCGAGCTGGGGATCAAAATCCTGACCACCACCCACCTGCTTTCCGGGGTTGGCCGCGCTCTGCGCAGTAAATTTGAAGGGGTTTATCCGGCAGAAATCATTGCTTCCACCCTGCGCATGTTCGGCCAGGGTCTGAAAGTGTGCGTGGAGATAAGCGGGATGGCTCTCGATGCCGGGCTGATCCCCTACGGAGAAGAGATAATCGCCGTGGGAGGAACCGGCCGCGGGGCTGATACAGCGATAGTTATCGTTCCCGCCCATTCGAATAAATTCCTGGATACAAAAATAAAGGAAATCATCTGCATGCCGCGGGAAAAATAGAAAACAGCGACCCTGGGTATTAACTTATTAACTTATTTGCCTCGCCCTATTATTCGGGAGGAAATATCTCTCCCTGTTCTCTACCTGTTGGATCCTGGTTCATCCTGGACCAGTCTATTCCCCTGGTTATTTCGGTATTTTCCGGTTTTGAATTTTGCATCCAGATAAAATTTTTAAAAAGGATATTAGCCAGTAAATCAGGGGGCAACGCCAATCCTTTCAGGGGTTCGTCAACAAGTGGGGTCGTATAATTGAGTTTTGTCAGCATATCAAGATAGGCCTGGTGCTGATCAACAACCCATTGCATGTCTTTAGTCGGGTGTTCAGTCAGAACCAGGTCGGTGCCGTACAAAAACCTGGTTGGGTAATCAAGAAACAACTCCCGGAACTTGTCGGGGTCTTCGCTGATTCGCTCCAGGCCGGGTTTTACATAGTAATCACCAAAGCTTATATCTGAATAAAGGTTGGGGAAGGTATCAAGATATTCCCTTAAACGATCACTGGCAATACTGGAAAGGATAAAGTGAGGTGCGATCACTTTAAGATCGGGGAAAAGGGTAAGAACTGAGATAAATTCTTCCGCAAATCCTTTCTTGCCACCATAGGGATTAACATGCAGGCAGACAGGAATATAATTCTCCTCACAGTACCTGTAGAGGGACATCATGCCTGGATCATCCATGGCTATGGGATGAAACATATATTCATTATCTGCCGTTACATATCCATGGCCAAGGTATAGTTTGAGGCCTGTTGCTCCCTGTTTAACAAGGCTTTTAAATTTTTTCAACTTGTCTCTGTCAAGCGGATCAACTGTTGGCCAGGCCTCAAACCGCTCTGGATAGGCTTCGATTATTTTTATCAGCTCTTCGTTGTTCTCATCCACTTCGATAAAACCGTCTTTTTCGTTAAGGGTTAATGTAAATTTTGAACTGCCCATCAGGCACATCTTCCCGATGCCCAGGTAATCCATCGCCGCAAGATAAATTGAAGCCTGCTCCAGTGACTGGATGTGTTCATGGCTGTCGATTAACAGCTTATCGTCCATAAATTCCTGCAGGGCGGCGGATGAATGCTCTTCATCAAAAATTACCGGAGATTCAATCTCAGACGAATCATCGGAACGATTATTTTCAACAACATTCCTTTGCCCCTCTCCGGCAGGACCAGTGCGATAATTGCTGCTGTCACAGCCGATACCGGTAAAAACTGCTGATGTAAAAAAACCCAACGCCATAATCCATATGAAAAGGGATGTTCCTTTTCTCGTTGAGGTAAAATCCGGAACCAAAATTTCACTGGTTTTCTTTTTCTTAATCACAATAAGGTCACCTTGAATAGATATATTATGGTTTATGTAATTTGGTAGACTGTCTCTCCTTACAAAATAAGCGGAGGGGCGACTCTGACCTGCCCCTCCGCCAGATTAGCACATTAATGCTGCTTATTTCAGTTTAAAGCGTCTCAGTATAACTCCACTGCTTGTCAGCAGGATCCCGAGCGAAATTATGGGAATCATGGTGCCGCCTCCGGATGAAGGCATTGTTTCCGGCGTTTCAGGATCGAGAACCAGTTCTCCTTCACCGGGTTCGGTTCCAGGCTCTTCAGGTTCTACAACCAGCTCCTGTTCTTCTTCCGGTTCGGTTCCAGGCTCTTCAGGTTCAACAACCATTTCCTGCTCTTCTTCCGGCTCAGTTTTTGGTTTTTCAGGCTCAGTTACAAGCTGCTCTCTGGGTTGGGTTTGGGGCGGTTCTTG
>JAGYMW010000115.1 GCA_018400435.1 Bacillota bacterium
TTACTCCGAGTTTGCTCCAGGGTAACTGCATTGACTGCAACATATCAAACTGTCAAGTAAATTTTTTTTACCACAGGCACCTACATATCAAAATACCCACAAGCTTTTACCTATTATTTAACCTGGTAATACAAAGATATCTTACTCCCCAAAATGACTGCATTTTATTTATCCTTAACTAAGGAGGTGCTCCGAAATGGACGGAGCCAGCGGCGCAAAAAATAGAAAGTTTATCTATGTACTGTTGCTGATGATAGCAATATTGTTTTTACTGGCGCTGATTTTTTATATCCCTCTGAAAGATATTTTCATCTCCCCCCAGGCTTCTCCCACTATTGAATTGGAAATCGTCGAGGGCCCTTTATTGATAGAAGAAACTGGTTTATACCGTTTTGTCGTGAAAGCGAGTGTTTCGGGAAATCCCGAACCGGAAGTGGTTTTTAACCGCAATGATGGGATTGGTGAAACAGCAAAGAACCATTCACTTCTATTACTGGAAGCAGAGGATATTTTTATGCTTGAAGCTGCTGCCTCAAATAGTAATGGTACTGCCGAGACAGCTTTGGAACTCCATATTCATGAACCAGAAAAAGATGTTGCCGACAGAGATGATGTTGAAAGCACCGGGGGGGATAATGAAGAAGCGGCAGGTGATTCCGGCGTCGAATCACCTGCTGATAATATCGACCCCCCAGATGAAGATTTTATGGAAACAATCAATGGATCTGAAGAAAATGATATCAACGAACCGCCGACAATTAGCGAGATCGTTTTTTTCGACTGTGCGAATCCGTATGATGGTCCTTTATTAAGTGGTAGTGAGTATGCTGTGTCTGTAAATGCATCAGATCCCGATGGTGACAGCCTGTCATATAGCTGGGCTGTCAGCGGGGGGAGTATAGCTGAACCAGACAAAAGCCAAACAACAATAATAGCTCCCAGTGCCACAGGCACTTATAATATTTCTGTTATAGTTGATGATGGAAGAGGCGGCCTGGCTGAGGAATCATTAGATTTCACAGTAATGGCTGCGATCACCCTTACAGAAGCACCAGGGATTTGCGGCGGATATATTATTAAAGATACCGGTGCCTATCCGAGCTCCTCTGCCATGGTCGGTGATTACATAAATAATAAACCGATTAGAGGTTTTTTAAGTTTCGATATATCGGGTCTGGCCGGGATAGAGGTAATCTCTGCATCTCTGGTATTTAACGAATATCAAGAACATAATAACCCCTCAGATTTCATAGAAGCTGTATGGGTAACATCAGTAAACTGGGGAACAGGCAACATAAAACTGGCACATTATGACCTCCAGGGGACATTAATCGGAGAGCACAGTATACCAACCTTTACATGCTCCAATCAAAAACTTGTTGATGAACTTAATCAAGCCATAGGAGACGGGCGGCCTAGTTTTCAGGTAATGCTGAGGCACAAAGGATACATGTCAAATAATAATAATCTTCCCGACACGCTAAAGTATGGAGGAAGTTTCCCGGTTAAATTGAATGTCTACTATACCAATTAAATTACTTAAATCCAAATATGGTTTTCCGGCTGAAATCCTTTATTTTCAATGCTTTAAACAAGTTTTAACAGCATCCTCGTTATAAGTAACCGGGGATGCAAGCTGCACCTCAAGAGCGTTACGACTGCGGGCATAGGTTTGACTACCGGTTTCCGGTTGGAACAGGAACTTTATGGCTTTAATGGTTATACATGTCTTATTTTTGCTGGCGAGCCGGGTTGTGCCCGTTCCTGTTTAATTATTCAGATAGAAGGGCCAGTGTAGGAAGTCCTTATAAGTGATAAAAAATAAGGAGTTTTGATTAGTAACACATCAAAACTCCTTATCACGTTCTAAGCTTAAAATTAAACTATTAGAGGATTTTATTTCTTGAACTTAGAAGCGGCTTCTGCAAAACCTGATTTTAAGGATTCCCAGGCGGAATCAATCCCGCCTATCAAAGATTCCCAGGCATCACCGCTGGCTTCTGCAAGTTCATTAAGCCTGGCCTGTCCTTCGTCAATCTTGCTTTCGAGTTCTTTTACTTTTTCATCAACTTTTAATTTGGTTTCGGCATCAGCTTTTTCGGCTTTGGCCTTTATTTTATCAAGTTCTGCCTTCCATTCATCCAACTTCGCTTGCATTTTCTTGCAATAAAGTTCTTTTTCATCCACGAAATATCCCTCCTAATTAATTTAAGTTGTTTTTACTTCTAATAAATTACAAGAAACAGTAATCCCAAAGCAAAACTAATAACGGCGGCAATTAATATCAGAAGCACGATGGGAACTTTAGCTGAAAACCAAAGAAAAAGGATTTGGACATGACCCGGTTTGGTAGACACTTTTATACTTGGAGTACTTTTAGAGAGGAGATGTTCACCAATGCCGAATACGAAACCTCCGTACCCACCGGAGTTTAAACGGGAAGCAGTACGCCTGGTGAAAGAAGGTGACCGGAAGATATCCGCTGTGGCCCGAGAACTTGGTGTGACCGGAGAATCGATCCGCAACTGGATCCGGCAACATGAGATTGACACTGGGCATCGAGAAGGGTTGAGCACATCTGAGCGTGAAGAGCTAAAACGGTTGCGCCGGGAAACCAGGATTCTTAAAGAAGAACGGGACATCTTAAAAAAAACGGCAGCCTTCTTTGCCCAGGAGAACAACAAACACCGGTAGTATTTTATCTGTTTGTGGAGCGACAGAAGGCCAATCATAGCATTGTATTCATGTGTCGGGTGCCGGGTGTCTCCACCAGCGGTTTTTATGCCTGGCGTAAAAGGAAACCTTCTAAAAGATCTTTGAAAGACAGCAAAATTAAAACCTTGATCATCAAAATACACCGGGAGAGCCGCGGCACCTATGGCACATCGAGGATTCATGCCGAGCTCAAACTGG
>JAGYMW010000116.1 GCA_018400435.1 Bacillota bacterium
CGTTATTGGCATTAATAGGAGCGTGCAGATTAGAGTCACCAGTTGAAGGAGGGTCATAGTAGTACATATTTCCTCCAGTACCACCGCCACCCTTGACAAAAACATAATCAACCGGTGTATTCGATGACCAACTCACAACCTGATCGCTTTCAGTGCCGATTACATTAATCTCTATTTCAATTTCACCATTTTTAAAAGTGTATGTACCCGAGTTGTTGCTGTCGATCTTATACATTGTGCAGCCTGTGCTTGGATCATTTGCATCAATGTATGTTGGCTGCACCCCATTATCAGAAGGTAGTCCAGTCTGATCGACAACGGTCGTTGAAAGGGTCATTTCGACAAAGTTAGCCACGAGAGTTACGTCTTCTCCCGGCATCTCATAAGTAAAATCTGCAGTATTGCTTATTTCTGAGCCGTTCGCTGTCCAGCTGACAAATTCGTAGCCAGAGTTAGCTGTAGCGCTTACGGACACTTCAACGTCTTCTTCATAGAAACCGGCGCCACTAACCGTCCCGCTTCCTTCAGGACCGACGCTGAGGGACAATTCATAAGTGATTGGTTCTTCTACCGTTAACGTCGTTTGCGTTTCAACTTCTTTTTCTGTGAAGTTTGCCACCAGATGCAGATCTGACTCCGGCATTATTAATGTATAATCAGCTGCAGAACTGATTTCAGCACCATTCTCAGTCCAGTTAACAAATTCATACCCTTCATTTGTGCTGGCGCGAATTTGGACTTCGGTTCCATCTTCATAGAAACCAGCGCCGCTAACCGTCCCGCTTCCTTCAGGACCGACGCTGAGGGACAATTCATAAGTGATTGGTTCTTCTACCGTTAACATCGTTTGCGTTTCAACTTCTTTTTCTGTGAAGTTTGCCACCAGATCTCTATCTTCGGATATTTTAAAGGAGAAACTGGTATTTGTGCTTACTTCAACTCCAGCATCAGTCCAGCCGGCAAATTCGTAATCTTCATTTGCAGTAGCTGTAACTGTTGCTTCGTCATTTTTTTTATATTCACCAGCGCCGCTAACTGTGCCACCTTCCTCCGGGCTGGCAGCAACTGTAACTATAAATGTTTTAGGGCCAGAATCACCATTGCCGGTTTCTTCTTTGTCGTTATAGACTGAATCAGGCGGTGTCTGATCCTGATTCCCCAGGGCAGTCAATGGCACAATCATCATCATTAATATGATCACAAGGGCGATAACAGGAACGGCTTTTTTGTAAATCACCCCAAGCTGTTCTAACCTGACTTTCTTTGTCAACCATATCCGGGAGGATAAATATAATGATTTTAATACCCCGCAGTCAATCTTTGTTTGAACATATTTTGCCTGACCAATCGATTTTGAAACATACCTTATAATTTTATTCTTTAATCGCTCATACAACATTTTCATTTCTGGCAATAAAAAAACCTCCCTTTAAATTTTAAAGGCAAGTCGGTTTCACTACTAGCTCCCTCCGGCTCAAGTGACCAAATATTAACCGGATTTCATCGCTTCCTTCACCCATTTTGAACTCAAGAAACTCTAAACAACCTCACTTATTAAGTCAACAGAGTTAATAATAACGATTTTTTTAATACTGAACCAATAAAAAATTTATAACCCTGAAAAAACTTCTCCATAATTATTTATAAACTACTATACAGTTTTTAACATTACCCTCCAGCCCCATATTTTATGGCACTAAAGGGTAATTTAAATAGTTTGTGAATACAGTTGTTATTATACACTAAGAATCGTTACAAATTTGTTATAAATTAAAACAAAAATTGCCCGGTCTCTAACCTGGTAATTTCTAATCATTTTTTTTGACAGGTTTAAAGGGTCTGATCGGCCAGATACAGACACTCGTCGATGGCATCCAGGCCGAATTTAAGCTCCTCTTCGTTTATAGCAACAGGCGGAGCGATAAACATGTAGTTCCAGCGCAGGTACACGTAAACACCCTTCTCTTTAAGGCAGGTACCGATTTTGACCATAATTCCCGGGTCGGGGCCGTTCCAGGGGGCCAGGGGCTCTTTGGTTTCTCTGTTTTTGACCAGCTCAATGGCCGAGAAAAGGCCGATCGCCCGAATATCACCAACCGAGACCGGTTAAGGTAATCGCGCCAAAGGTCGCCCCGTGGTAGGAACGGTAGCGGGACAGTATCTTGAACTTGCCGGTATAGATCCGGGCTATCTTAATCGCGTTGTCGTTGGATTCTGCTCTGCCGAGGGTAAAAATGGTCTTGCAGAGATCACCGGGGGTATGTTGGGTCATCATCTCGGCCAGTTTGGCCCGCGGCTCGCTGGCATAGGCAGGCGAGATATAGCACAGCTTCTCGGCCTGCTCTTTGAGGGCGGCAATAATTTTCGGGTGCTGGTGACCGATGTTGACATTGATCAGCTGCGATGAGAAATCAAGGTATTTTTTACCCTCTTTGTTCCAGAACCAGCATCCTTCCCCGCCCACTATTTCTTCATACTTGTTTTTACCCTGGACCGCCCAGGACCGCATAATATATTTTCTTTCCAGTTCACCTACCCTTAGCAAAAGATGCACGTCCAGTGCCGGGTAATTTAAATGATTTATTGGAAGCGGAGCCAGGCTTGCTAACCTCCGCAAATGTAAGGGATAATGGTTACTTTATCACCGTCCTTAAGAAGTTGATCCGGGGAAGCGCTGTTACCGTTAACCGTAAACTCGGCA
>JAGYMW010000117.1 GCA_018400435.1 Bacillota bacterium
CAAAGACAATATTAATCCCTGCTGCTGGCTGTTCAAATCGTTTTGCTTTTAATTGTTCATCTGTGAGCTTTGCCATTGAATGATTCCTCCCTTCTCACATTAGAAACCACGAAGTTGACATTGAATGATTCCTTCCCCCTCACATTAGAAACCATGGAGTTAACATTGAATGATTCCTTCCCTCTCACATTTACTGAATATAATTTAAAACAATTTTTAGTTTTTCAAATCCATCAGCATCAGTTACAACCTTTGAGGAAATAATCTCAAAAGTGCTTCCCTTATTTAATAGGATTTCTGATTCCATCCAATTATCAGTAACCAATCCAGTCTGGCCTTTGTTCGCCAGGATCTCGAATTGAACGGGATTGCTCTTAAAAACGTTTCTGGCAGGGTTAAAACTTGTGCTTACAAAACTGTCATTAACATATTGAGTTCCAGCTTTTGTGTTTAAGGCAGCGGCGGCCTCCTTAAATGACATCTGACTAAAGTCTTTAGTTATACCAGCTTTTTTTAAAACATAATTTCCGGCATTTTTGCCTACATTCCCGACCAGTTTCATATCCATTGGCAGGGTCGCTTTATTAATAACTTCGGAAAGCTTATCAATGTCTTTTAATATTTGTTTACCAAAAACACTTTTGCCGGCAGCCATTTGCGCTTTAGTGGTAGCATAATAGCCTTTATATAAAAATTCGTTTATCTCAAAACTACGGGTTGTGCCGACATAATTTTCAATAGCTATTGCATCGTCAAGAGTAAAAACGTGATCAAGTAAATGATCAGCATGAGGTTTTAAATCATCCATTCTAACAAATTTATATTTTGCAGGGTCGATCTTCCCCTTTGCTGCTTTTACCTGGCCGATCCCGGCTTTACCATTTCCGGTAGCTTTTCTTCCTGCTTCTCGGAAAGCTGTTTGCAGGGTTCTCCAACTTGCTCCCCTTGTATTTTTTGCCCGGGAAAAACTCTGAATCGTTCCGGCCTTCTTCCCTAAGCGGGCCTGATAATTTGCAAACTGATTTCTTAAGGCATTTACTTTTGTATTGCCCTTTTGGATTGCATTATAAAACTGGCGTTCTCTTAAGGGCCGAGGATCTTTAGTCGGATCAAAGCTTTTCGCCCTTTGTAGTGTTTTTTCCGGATCTGAATCATAGCGCTCAATATAAATATGGATTGTGTGCAAGCAGTTAGGATGGACCGGGCAATAATCATCGCTCCAGGCAGGGTAACGATGATCAGCAGGGTCCGTGGTATATACGATCCCTTGTAACGGGGCGCAGAGCTCACAGGTCGGATAATGTTCGCTTAGCTGTATAAGATTATACCCCCCGGCCTTAGCGCGGGCCAGAGTGCCCATAGTGTTTGCTTCACGGGTTGTCGTCCGGGCGACCATCGTCGCATAATTATCAAGTTTCCATTGACGGCCGGCTTTGTCAGTAAAATATGGGATGCCTGTTCGTTCTAAAATATCCACAGCAAGAGCCTTCGAAGTCTTTTTCAGAGTTTCCCCGGTGATAAGCCTTGAAGCTATAGCATCAAGAGAAGATCGCCTGTAAACGTCATTAACCTGCCGGCCCACCTGGAGCAAAGCAGCGTTCATATTATTTTTCATGGAAAGGGCTATTTGTTCAATAGCTCTTGGGTGAATCATGGCAAAATCTTCGTATTTTACTAATCCTTTTAACTGGTTCGGTGTTGCGTAGAGCGTAGAATCAAAGGCTTTTGTCCATCCTTTACGATATTCTGCCGGAACTGTTTGTCTGATCCAGGCATCGGAAGCAAGGTTCATTTTCCGAATTTCTAACATTGATGATTTTAATAATGTTTCAGCCTGAGCAGTGTTCTTCCCAGCTGCTCGTAAAACCTGAATATTTTTTGTTAATTTCTCAGTGCCCCGTTTAAATACCCATGTAAGTTCAATGTCTGCTGGATCTAAAGGTATAAGCGGGATCGGGTTTGCTGGCATTGATTAGCTGCCCCCTTTAATTCCCTCTTCTGCATAGCCATAATTAAGCATATAATGTAATAGGCCCATTATTTTTTCTTCCATTATCGGCCACCTTCTGCTTCTTTTCCTGCTTCCAATTCTTCTTCTGGCGGAGCGGCGCCTTCAAAGAGGGCAAGGGCTTGTTCCCTGTTGATTGCGCCAGCTTCAGCACTGCCCATTTCCCCGGCTTCGTCCTCTTCAATAGCCTGGATTTCATCGTCAAGTTCCTCACCTTCAAGACTATCCAGGCGCCGGATTGCTGATTTCCTGCTGGTGGTAGACTTACTCCCGGTTCTAATTGCTTCGATCTGAGACTGTTCCAGGGGATCGTTAGGGATTCCATCGGCCCATTCAATCCGCAGCTCTTCTGTTTTTGGGTCAACCTTACCCTTCCCATGTTCTTTTTCCAACCATAGGGCGGACTTAATCACATATTTTAAAGCTTCATCGAAGTAAAGTTTTTTTCGGTTGATTTTTGCCAGCAAGCGAATTAACCTAAATTTCAGGGCTCGGCCTGATTCAGCAGCGCCCCCTTTGTTCAGACCAAAAGCATCAGGAGATGTCTCTGATATAAGAAAAGCTATTTCCATTAATTTATCAATCTGTTTATCTTCTCCAAACATCTTTAAT
>JAGYMW010000118.1 GCA_018400435.1 Bacillota bacterium
GCCGGTAACTGGGATTTGCTTGGGGCTTACGTCAGCAACAGGATTGCTTCCCCGATGGGTTATCCAAATTCTGCTGCTGCCTACCTGATGTCTTCTTACTTGCTGGCCATAGCTCTGGCACCACTGACTCCACGGCGGTTGCGGCTCTTATATCTGGCACCAGCTACACTTATGCTCGTAACGGTGATTTTGACCTTTTCGAGGGGGGCCTGGCTTTTACTGCCTCCACTTGCACTTTTACTGATCTTATTAGCCGCACCCGGTGAGCGGTTGCGCACTTTTTTATACCTTTTTCTAACTGCCGTTTCAGCAGTTCCTGCTGCTTTAATAGTAGACCAGATCTTTCGTTCGAATGCTCCGGCAAGGGCATGGTTGATTATTATTCCCGCTGCTGTCCTGGCAATCTTGCTTGGTAACCTGGCGGAAAGATACATACAGATGAAGAAAAAAGGGAAAATAATTTTGGCCGTTTCTGCAGCATTTGTTTTTGTTTTGCTTTTGTTCCTTTTAGTTGGCCTGCCGGCGATTTCTCCCCTCCATCTTGAAATGGGAGCCGATGAACAGGCTGAGGAGATCGTCTTAAAACAGGTAATTACCGACGTTGCAGCCGGGGAGACGTATGAGTTAAATATGGAAGTTAACGCCATGGTAGAGGAAGCATTATCCGAAAAATCCTCTCCAATCTTGGGTCTGCGGGTTTTGGGCGGAGTTCCTGGGTACCAGGATGTGGAATTGCTCAATCACCGTGATGGAACAACTGAAGGTTGGGAAGAAAAAACTTTCACTTTTAAAACAGCGGAAGATATGACCAGGCTGGAAGTCCAGCTTTACAATGATCATCCCGGGTCGGCTGTAACGGTTAGGGAGGTAACCCTTCTTTCCGACAAAGAACAGGAAAAACTCCGTTTTGTCATGAACCGGGTCCTGCCGGAACGTTTTTACAAGCGGCTTTTTTCCTATTCACTTAATCGCAACATGGACCGTCGCTTCGAGCTTTTCCGGGATGCAGTAAAGGTAATAAAAGATTATCCACTTCTGGGAACAGGGGGAGGTGGATGGGAGGTCCTTTATTTCGGTTACCAGGAACAACCGTATGGCTCAAAAGAGATTCACAACCACTTCCTTCAAGTCTGGGTGGAAGCCGGTTTGTTTGGGTTTCTTGCTTTTATCGGCATCTGGATCAGTTTTGCGGTTGCTTTCCTGAAAGCCTGCTTGATTAAAAAGGCTCCGCCACGCCTGTGGCAGTACTGGACAGCCACTTTTATCCCGGTAGCTGCTTTGGGAGCTCATAGCACGATAGACTGGAATTTTTCTCTCATGGCTGTGGGAATCTATTTGTTTGTTTTCCTTGGGGCAGGCAGAAGCCTCGACCATAATGACTGGTTTAAACGGTTGAGCACTAATACCCGTTCCGGAAGACGATCCGGTTTATTAGTCGGCATTGGAGCTGTGCTAATCGGGATGGTTTTATTTGTCTGGACGATAATGCTGTACAGCGGTTTAAGGGCCACCTGGGATTCCCAGTTGTTAATGGAAGAAGGCAATCTGAAAAAAGCAACCATCGAAATGGAAAGAGCGGTCCGCCTGGATCCTCTTCGGGCAGATAACTATCACAATCTGGGAGTGTTGGAAGAAGAAAAATTCAGCAGGACACAAAACTCGGTCAACCTTCAAAAAGCGCTTTACATGGCAGAAAAAGCTTATGAACTTGCACCCTATAATCCCAATTATGTCGGCCGCTATGGGCATATATTGTTCAGCTATGTTGATGCGGAAGAAGGGCTTGCTCATTTTGACCGTGCTATTGAACTGCGCCCCTTCGAGAAAGATCTTTATATCCAGGCTGCAAGAGCCCGGTTATCTGTGATCAGACACTATGTTGATGAAGGGATGCATAGGGAAGCAGAAAACCATTTTGCTGAGATAATGACCGTAGCGGAACGAATGGAAGCACATCTTGAAGATTACAAACAACTGTACTTTATAATCGGTCAAAGTCTTTACCTGCTCGGTGATCCCGACGAAGCTATCGAGTATCTGGCAGCAATAGGACCGGAAGAAGATTCATATTCTGAAGCACAGCTGTTGATGGACCGGATCAATGAAAAAGAAAACCTCATACACCAGCAGAGTCGTTGATATTTATCTTAGGCTGAGGAGGCCGATTTGTGAAAAATAAAGAATTACTGCCGAAAAGTAAAATTCGGGTATTAATACCAATACTGTTTTTGATGGCTGCCGGTGTTTTGATACCGGGATGCCAGAACGAACTGCCTGATGAAAACTTGATCGGTAAGGAGGAGGTGCATAATAATATGGGACAGTTCGAAGATAAAAAGATAACTGTGCCACCTATCGATCAAAATGTTCCCGCAAAGCTGGCCACCGCCACTCTGGCTATGGGCTGATTCTGGGGACCGGAAGCCCGGTTCGGGCTTATCAACGGTATTTATCGTACCCGGGTAGGTTATGCCGGGGGAACAAAAGATGATCCGTCTTACTATGATCTGGGAGATCATACAGAGACTTTGCAGATCGAGTATGATCCTTCAGTCATCTCTTTTGAAGAGATCCTGCAGGTTT
>JAGYMW010000119.1 GCA_018400435.1 Bacillota bacterium
AGTCAGAGGTCCCACGGTAAAGTCCTGCCTACAGATTTTGTTAGTGATGGCGACAATGCTGTGGTAATTGGTTATGAGCCATCGATTGTTAGGATATACCTGGTCGACAACTCATTGGATCCGCAGCTGGCCCTTAACTGGTTCGAGACAATGCCCGATAACCAGTTCAGCGGCACAGCTATGGTTGATTCCTGCATTGAAACAAATGAAAACGGTTTTGTTCTTGACGGGGCAGCGGCTGTTGTCCTGGATCAAGACACAGACGGCTTTCTTTGGGAAGCCATCGGATGCCGGTATGATGATGATTATCGCGAATCCATGAACCCTGAAGATCCTGTTTCTATTGATGGATCCATGGACTTCATTCAGCCGGTAGTTGATGATAGTGCTACCGAAGAAGAAGAGCCGAGTGACGATACCGACATTAAAGCAGATATTGAAGCCACTACAGTGCTGGCAGTAGATAACGGACTGCTCAGCATATTTGCGGCTAACGGTGCCGATGCTGCCAGCGTGCTGGCTGAGATTGAATCCGAAAATGATGTAACCCAGACCTATAACATCTATGCCGATGATACAGGTGCCCCCGATCTTACAGCAGAGAAAACTACTGTTGACGCACTTGTTACCGGCGACTGGCTGGTAGTTACTGCCGAGGATGAGGAAACTACTGCAAACTACGAAATTACCGTTTTGGCTTCCTAAGAGTCTGACCGGTAACAGTATGAAAGAACAAGCCGCCTGATGGGCGGTATTTTTATTCCCAATTAGAGGAGTGATCGATATGCCAGCAATACCCAATAGTTATGCAAACCTGCCGAGTCAACATCAGGAATACTATGATAGAACGATGCTGGAAAGACTTCTGCCCAATCTCGTATTTATGGAGCATGGCCAGAAGTATAAGAAAACAATGCCTAAAAACTCCGGTGATACTATTCAGTTCCACAAACTGAATGCTCTGCCGGTACCCGCCGAGGACCTGGTTGAAGGTGTGACACCTTCCGGCGATAACCTGTCGTTCAGCCAGTATACTACCACTGTTCGCCAGGTTGGTTCCTATACTCTCCTGAGTGACCTGCTTGACCTGATGGGCCTGGACCCGGTGATAACCGATGCCACTGAAGCTATCAGCGACCAGGCAGCCCTGACCCTGGAGACCCGTGTCCGTGATGTTGTCTTTAACGGGACTAACGTCTACTATGTTGGAGACCGGGTTTCTCGCGATCTCGTCCAGGCCGGTGACACATTAAGCGGTACTGATGCCCGCCGGGCCCGCCAGATCATGGCCCGCAACAATGTTAAGGCGGCTTCCGGTAGTGAGTATATCGGCTTTGTCCATCCCGATGGAGCCTATGATATGAAAGGGTCTGCTGAATGGATGGCGGCCAGCCTTTACGGTAGCCCCGAGCAGCTCTTTAACGGAGAGATCGGTAAACTTCATAATGTCCGCTGGATTGAGACTACCATGTGCCCGATATGGGAAGGTGCAGGAGCCGGCGGTATTGATGTTTACGGTTCCCTGGTTATTGGCGCCGATGCTTACGGTATTGTCGATATTTCCGGATCGGCAAAACCTGAGATCATAGTCCAGCAGCTTGGTGCAGCCGGTAGCTCAGACCCCCTGAACCAGCGCAGCTCTGTAGGTTGGAAAGCCTTAATGGCTTGCTGCCGCCTGCAGGAACTGGCATTACTGAGGATCGAACATTCATCGAGTCTCAGTGCTTAAGGATAGCGGGAGGGGCTTTGCCCCTCCCTTTCCATTTTAAATAATACTCAAGGAGGACATTAAAGTGTCTGCCAAAGCTAAAAAGAAAGATACCGATATATTTGATGAGGAAATTGAAGAAAAAACGGATGATCAGTCAATAGAATCTGAAGAAGATGTTACTCCTCCAGATGATATAAAAGATGGTTTAGTTGCCGAATCGGATCCGCGCAGTAGGATGTATAACCCGTTGGCGCTGGCCAAGGGCCCAGCTGAAGACCTTATTTCAAATAGCCTTAAAGAACAGAAATCATCCCTTGGTCGCAAAACTGCTCAAGAGTTAGACAAGCAGAAAAAATATAAGATCATGCTACCCATGGATAAGCTTAATCCTGATGATACATTTGTCACTGTGGCAACAAACGGGTGGGTCGCTCAGATTAAGCGTAATAAGCCGGTGATGGTGCCCAAAGAGATTCTGACCAGGCTTATTAACAGCGGAGAAACTCCGACTGTTGTTCCGTAGAAAGGTGATGGCAAAATGGATTTTGGCCAGATAAGAAACCGTTTAGAAGGTGTAATTGGCGCTGATGTCAATGCGGCTACCCTGGCCGGCTGGATTGATGAAGCCCAGGCCGAGATAGCCCGCTATTATGGGAAGAGGCAACGGGTTTGGTACCCTCCTCCTTTAACCTATACGGCAAGTAATATGCACGCCGGCAGTACTTCTGTGCTGCTTGAAGATACAGCTCCTATCCCAGAAGCACCAGATTCAGTTGTGCT
>JAGYMW010000012.1 GCA_018400435.1 Bacillota bacterium
GGCCACCCGGTGTACCTGCGGGCAATCCAGGGCTTCCTGCAGGCTGTACCCCATCCCCAGGCCGCCCATTAGAACAGCCAGCGGCTTTTCCTCGTGAGGCAAATCCTGCAGGGCATCCCGGACGGCAGCTTTTTCCGAAGCACCGTTATAGCTGGCCATCAGGAAAACCCCGTTATAGATAATTTCATAGTTATCTCCCCGCCTCTGCAGCTGAAGTTCCCCGGCCAGACCCCGGCGTCTTTCAATTACAGTGGAAGGTTCGTCTGGGATAGTCATTATCGTTACCTCTCTGTCTGTACTTGAAGGTATTCCGTCCTTCTGTTTGTACCATGCCCTGCAAAAATTAATTATATCGTAACTACCCAGGCATGGACTGCCGTGCCAAGGGAACAGTTCCATCGTCTTCCCTTCGGACCTCCGCTTCGCTCCGGTGACGCTCGAACCGTCCCCTTTGGCACGGGTTAGCTTTAACAAAAATTTATAAGGCTGTAGGGTCGAGAACTGGCGCCGGGCATACGAGTAGTTACATTATATCTTTAATTAAACTGAACGTCCAAGAACGTTTAATTTAAAGGACATAGTATTGCAAAAAATCGCAATTTACTGTAATATAAAATAAAAGTGCCAGCCACTCTTATTCAAAGGAGGGTTTCCCGGTGGGGGTTTACATGATGCTCGGCAAATATAATCCAGGTGCTTTACAGGAAATCAGCCCTGAACGGACCGAGAAAGCAAAAGATTTGATCCAGGAAAACGGCGGCTCAATTAAGGCAGGTTATGTCCTGCTGGGCGAAAATGATCTTCTCTTTATCGTTAATTTCCCGTCCATTAAAAATGTTATTAAAGCCTCGGTAGAGATGGGCAACCTTCTTGATATCAGTTTTGCCACAACCCCGGCCATTACGGTCGACGATTTCGACAGATTATTTTAACATTCAAGTGCCAGGAAGCATCCAACGTTTTCAGGTTTAAGGTGAAGTAGTTAACCCGCTTCGCCTTTGTTTATTTACCAACCTGTTTAATCGATATGAAATACAGCCCCGCGGCTCAGTAAACGCGGGGCTGTATTTTGGGCAAATCTCTGTTCAGAATTCCTTTGTCCGGTAAATTCTCAATGATATGAAGTAAGAAATCAGGGACCGGTATTTCATTAGTACCAATCCGATCCATTATGCAGTTGATCCTGTAATAAAATTCTTTCTTATATGCAAAGGCTTAACTCCAATCCCTGTATCAACAATTGATTTACCTTCAGGATAGGTTTTCGGATCGTTGCGATATATCTCGAAGCAGGTCAGGATATAATCCTGAACCTGGTTATCGCTCGGGCTTCTCAGGTTCTTTTTTCACTCGTAATATTTTAGATTTTTTCAATTCCTGCAGTTTTCAACAGCTGCTGCCACTCTTTATAGTCGGGCATAAATTGTGATAAAAAATTATAAAAAGCCCGATCGTGTTTGTGGTGGACAAAATGGGCCAGTTCATGCAGGACAACATAATCGATGCAGGGTAGAGGAAATTTTAACAGTTCTGTGTTCAGGGTGATTTTTCGTTTGGTAAAAGAGCAGGAACCCCACCTGCTCTTCATTGTCCTGATAGTAATTAAAGGTTTCTCGATCCAGTAGCGGTCCAGTCCGGCCAGGATCCGTTCAACAGCATCGTTAAAAACGGCCTCTGCTTGCTGTTTCAGCCAACGGTTGAAAATCCATTCCCTTAAGGCAAAGTTACTGTTATCCCTGATCGAAAGACGGATAGTTCGTCCTTCCCGGGAAACACCTTCTTTTCCTTCCACCGCCGATATGGTCAGCTTATGGGGGATACCCAGATAATAAATGATATCTCCTTCCCGGAACTGCAGGGCACTGCGATCTTCTTTTTCCAGAGCAAACCGGCTGATATTTTTCAGGATCCAGGGCCCTTTTCTTTCTACAAACCCCTTGACCTGTTCTATAGAGACTGTTCTGTTGGCCGAGACCACAACCGTCGAATCTGGTTTCACCCTCAGGTTGATGTTTTTAACTTTTTTTCTGATCAGGGCAAATGAAACAGGCAATCCATTACAGTTAACGGTATGCTGTTCCATATTTCGCTGCTCCGGTGTCTGCATGATTTTTAAATTCCTGTAATTTAAATTTATAAGGACGGGTTATTCAACCGGCTGGAACCACAGGCCGGCAACCCTGTTGTCGCCATCAAAAACCACCCTGATATTGATCGGCCCCGCCACAAAATCAGTGATAACATTAACAGCCCTGTAATCATCCGATTCTTCAATATGTTTCTCGATTTCTCCTTCATAAGCACCCTGCTGGGTCAGCAAAGCTTCCCAGCTATGCTTAAGTTTTCCCTCCGACATCGCCTTTTTCATGTCGGCATTAAAAAAGTACACCGCGCTGCTGTAATCTTCATTGCGCATGTATTCAATAAATTCTTCAGCTAGATCTGATATATCCCCATACAGCGGGGGGACAACCGGTTCCTGGCTGACGCTGCAGGACACTATCAGCAGGGAAACCAGCATGAATATGATGAGCAGTAAAACTTTTTTAACCATTTGCTGCCACTTCTTTCCAGATAATTTAATCACCCGCTACTCTGCCATTTCGCTCCTATTTTTTCTTCCTGGCCCAGCTGTCACGGAGCGCTACGATACGGTTGAAAACAGGGACATCCTTGTTTGAAGGCTGAGGATCGAGGTAGAAGTAGCCCTTGCGCAAAAACTGGTAACGGTTACCCGGGGTCGCCTCCAGGATGGACGGTTCAGCGAGGACATTACGGCAGACAATCAGCGACTGCGGATTGATATGGCTGATAAAATCCTTTTCATCATCTTCTTCCGGGTTTTCCACGACAAAGAGGTTATCATACAGATTGACCGTAACGCGGGCGGCATGTTCAGTCGAGACCCAGTGGATAACCCCTTTCACTTTTTTGCCGCTCCGGTCGCTGCCGCTTTTGCTCAGTAAATCATATGTGCAGCGCAGCTCGGTTACATTACCGTCGCCGTCTTTGATCACTTCTTCACAGCGGATAATATAGGCGCTTTTCAGGCGAACTTCCCTGCCCGGGGCCAAACGGAAAAATTTTTTCGGCGGATCTTCCATGAAATCATCACGCTCAATATAAATTTCTCCGCTAAAGGGGACTTCTCGATAACCGGCGCTTTCATCTCCAGGAATGTTTTCCATTTTGACATTCTCGGTTTTTCCTGCCGTCCAATTGGTAATAACCACTTTCAGCGGGTCGAGAACGACCATCCGGCGGGGTGCTTTTGTTTCAAGCTTCTGGCGGATACAGTGGTCCAGCAAAGCCAGATCCACTGTACTCTCCGCTCTCGACACGCCAACACGTTCCTGAAAATCAGCGATTGCTTCCGCAGTTACACCGCGGCGGCGCAGGCCGGCGATTGTGGGCATGCGGGGATCGTCCCAACCATCCACGTACCCTTCCTCCACAAGGCGGCGCAGTTTGCGCTTACTCATCACCGTATGGGTCATATTGAGACGGGCAAATTCGGTCTGGTGAGAATGAAACTTGACTACTTCAGGCATCAGTTCTACAGCATTCTCAACTATCCAGTCGTAGAGTGGGCGGTGATCGGTATATTCAATCGAGCAAAGAGAGTGGGTAATCCCTTCCAGGGCGTCGGAGAAAGGGTGATCAAAATCGTACATGGGATAGATGGACCATTTATCTCCTGTGCGGTGGTGGGAAGCATGAAGAATGCGGTAAAGGACGGGATCACGCATGTTCAAATTGCCGGAAGCCATATCGATCTTGGCCCGCAGGACCCGGCTGCCGGTGGGAAATTCACCATCTCGCATTCGTTTGAAAAGATCAAGGTTTTCCTCCACCGGGCGGCCTCGGTACGGACTTTCAACGCCGGGCTCGGTGAGAGTACCACGGTATTGCCTGATCTCCTCCTGGTTCAAATCACAGACATAAGCCCGCCCGGCCTTGACCAGGCGCAGGGCAAATTCATACTTGATTTCAAAATAGTCGGAGGAGAAAAAGAGCCTGTCTTCCCAATCGGCCCCGAGCCAGCGAATATCGGCAATAATGGAGTCGACAAATTCCTGCTCCTCTTTAATCGGATTGGTATCGTCAAAACGAAGGTTGAACTTACCATTGAAATCCCGGGCAATGGCATAATTTAGAAGAATGGCCTTGGCATGACCGATATGCAGGTAGCCGTTCGGCTCGGGGGGGAAACGGGTGTGAATCGGCTTGTCACCAAGTAGGCCTTTTCCCAGATCTTCTTTGATCATCGTGTAAATAAAGTTCGATTTAAATTCAGTCCCGTTTTTTTCAGTCATCGAAAGTCTCCTTTGTAACAGGGTAAATATGTTCTCTTACAGGGTTTCCAATATTCTTCGATCCGACCGGCTTTTAAAACATGCTCGCCGATAAACTATTACTCATGCTAGTTGATCACAATTTCCGTTCCGGAATAAGAAACAGAATAACAGCAACGATAAAACAGATGCTGCCGGCAATCATCAACGGATCACGATCCCTGATAGAAGCGGCAATATAAATGATCCCGCAGATCAAGAAAAACAGCCAGGCCAGCAGATAAAGGCTGATGGAGTCCTTTTTACTGGCCATTAATAGTTTCAGAGCAAATATAGAGCAGATGCTCCATTCATGGATATATGCAATTTACTCGACAGTAACGCTCTTAGCCAGATTGCGCGGTTGATCAACAGAACTGCCGCGGGCCAGGGCGGTATAATATGCCATCAGCTGGGTCGGCACCACGCTCAGAATTGGAGCCAGCAGGTCACCGACCGGGGGCAGGGTAAAAACTGCTTCTTCCTGCCGGATCAGATCGCCAAAATCATCCCGGGTAATAATGAACACGGCTCCGCCGCGGGTTTTCACTTCCTGTATGTTGCTCAGGCTTTTTTCGAGCACCACTTTTTGGGTAACCAGGGCAATTACCGGTACACCTTCATCAATCAGGGCCAGGGGGCCGTGTTTCAGTTCCCCGGCAGCATAAGCTTCTGCATGGATATAGGAAATCTCTTTCAGCTTAAGAGCTCCCTCTCTGGCCACCGGGTAATCAAGGCTACGACCGATAAAAAAGGCGTTATCCCAGCAGGCCAGGTGATTACTGTAGGCACGCAATTTTTCCAGCTTCTCATCGGCAAGCAACTTTTCCAGCTGGGCCGGCAGTTCAAGCAGCCCCTTGACCAAATCTAAAGCAAGGGCCGGATCGACATCTTTCCGCACCTGCCCAAGATAAAGAGCGAGCAGGTACAAAGCAACCAGCTGGGTCAGATAAGCCTTGGTTGAAGCAACGGCAATCTCCGGCCCGGCCCAGGTAAAAAGGACCTGGTCCGCTTCACGGGCTATCGTGCTACCAACCACATTGGTCACCGCCAGAACTTTTACTTTTCGCAAACGAGCCAGGCGCAGGGCGGCCAGGGTATCGGCAGTTTCACCCGACTGACTGATCACTATCACAAGGTGATCTTCAGCCAGTAACGGCCGGCGGTAGCGAAATTCGGAAGCAACTTCAACATCAACAGGAATTCCGGCGATATTCTCAATAATTTCACGGCCCAGGAGCCCGGCGTGATATGCCGTCCCACAGGCCACAATATGAATTTTTTTTAACCGGGATATTTCCCCGGTATCCATTGCCAGTTCGCTTAAATCTACTTTACCGGAAGGCAGGTCGATCCTCTGGCGAAGAGTTTCCCGCACGGCAACCGGTTGCTCCATAATCTCTTTCAGCATGAAGTGAGCAAAACCGCCTTTTTCCGCCGCTTCCAGATCCCAGTTTACCTCCAGGATTTCCCTCTCTACCGGCTTGCCACCGGCATCATATATCTCTACCTTTTCAGCTGTAATGGAGGCAAACTCGCCGTCTTCAAGAACCATGACCCGGCGGGTACGATTGAGGAGAGCAGGAATATCGGAGGCAACCAGGTTTTCACTTTTCCCCAGTCCGATTACCAATGGGCTGTCCCGGCGAACACAGACAATCCGTCCCGGCTCACGGGCGGAAATAGCCGCCAGAGCATAGGAACCTTTAACTTCGTCTATCGCCCGGCGCAGGGCCGCAAGGAGATCCCCATCATAGTATTCCTCGATCAGGTGGGCCAGCACCTCGCTATCTGTTTCCGACCGAAACTGGTGGTCCTTTTCTTCGATTAGCCAGCTGCGCAGCAATTTGTAATTTTCAATGATCCCGTTATGCACGACAGCCAGATCATCGGAGCAACCTCCGTGCGGATGGGCATTAACTTCTGTCGGGCGGCCGTGGGTAGCCCACCTGGTGTGACCGATGCCGGTTTTTGCTGTCAGGCAATTGCCTCTGTATATTTTTTCAAGAGCGGCAACCGTACCAGCTGTTTTGATTATTACCACTTTGCCTTCATTCTGCAGGGCCAGGCCGGCTGAATCATAACCGCGGTACTCCAGTTTCTTTAATCCGTCTATAATGATAGAACCGGCTTTCCCGGTTCCCGTATATCCCACTATACCGCACATATATAAACCTCCATCCATAAATAACCCGGAAATCCTCACAAATAAAATAAATATCTCAAAAAATTGCTTGAGGCAACATTTACTGGCTGCGGGCAACTATCCTGTCGGTACAGCACAGAAAAGATCAGGATTGTTCGCGGGCTATAATTTCCGCCAGGGAACGAGCATATTGCTCCAACTTATCCTTCTGCAGCGGCGCTTCAAGCATGATCCTGATTTTCGGCTCTGTTCCCGACGGGCGGACCAGAACACGACCATGGCTGCCAAGTTTTTCTTCGATTTCTTTAATGGCGGTGGAAATTTTTTTGTTGTCGGACCATTCTTCCTTTGAAGTTACCCGCTGGTTAACAAGGACCTGGGGCAGCCGCTCCAGGCGGGAAGCGAGTTCCGACAGGGAGCGCTGTTCGGCCTGTATAACTTTCAGCAGCTGCAGGGCAGTCAGCAACCCGTCTCCGGTAGTAGCATAATCAGAAAAGATGATGTGCCCGGACTGCTCTCCTCCGATATTATAACCTCCGGCAAGCATTTTTTCGAGGACATAGCGGTCGCCCACCGCGGTACGTATTACCTTAAAACCATATTTTTTACCCAGTATTTCGAGTCCGCCATTGCTCATGACCGTGGTTACCAGGGTACTTTTTTTAAGTTGCTCTTGCGCAGCCAGATTTACTGCACATATGGACATTACGGCATCACCGTCCACTTCACAGCCCTTTTCATCCACGGCAATGAGCCGGTCGGCATCCCCGTCAAAAGCCAGTCCTGCCAGAGCGTTGAAAGCCGTGACTTCCTGCTGAAGCTCCGTCGTATCGGTAGCCCCGCAGTGAACATTAATCCTGCTGCCGTCAGGATCGTTATGAAGCATCTTAACGGTAGCTCCCAGTTCTTCAAAGATCTCGCCCGCCAGGCAGCAGGCAGACCCATGGGCACAGTCGACAACCAGCCTTAAACCGGACAAAGATGAACCGGCTGTTTTTAAATAATCCAAATAACGTCGTAAAGCTTTACCATCACTGAAAGACCGGCCCAGCGCTGCTCCTTCCGGACGGGGCATTTGGTCACTATCCCCAAAATAAATACTTTCGATTTCAGTTTCAAGAGCATCAGACAGTTTAAAACCGGAGCTGTTGAAAATTTTCAACCCGTTATCTTCAATAGGGTTATGGGAAGCTGAGATAATCACTCCGGCCGACGCTTTCAACTCCTTCGTCAGGTAAGCTACCGCCGGGGTTGACACTATCCCCAGCAGCCTTACCGCCCCCCCCGCTGAATTAATACCGGCAGCCAGGGCCCCTTCGAGCATCGGCCCCGAAAGACGGGTATCTCTGCCTATTATAAAAGTGGGGCTTTGAATTTCACGTCCCAGAAGCCAGGCCGCGATGCGACCGATTTTAAAAGCCAGTTCCGGGGTCAGGTCACGGTTGGCTACCCCTCTGATTCCGTCAGTTCCAAACAGCTTCCCCATTGAAACACCTCCAGAAGATACTATAACACAAAAATAACGCCCGCTGAGGGGCGTTTCCCTTCCTGCAGGCCATTAGTTTTCTGATTCTGTTTCTGCCTCTGCTTCTTTTTCTTCTTCAACTTCTTCTTCGACAACCTGTTCCGGGATTCTCTCAAGCACCAGCCTGAGAGCAACTTCTACCGGATCAATGACCAGGCCTGTTACGGGATTACCCTCCTCATCAAAGGCCAGCGGTGTGAGATTTATTCTTTCCACGGATCTCATGCCGGTAAGATCTACATAAAGAATGATCGTGTCCACCTGTTCAAAGATTGATTCGGGGGCGCCGACAAATACACTTTCAGGATCAATCACCCAGTCTGCCAGCTCCCAGCCCTCGGCCGGTTCGCCAAGGAATTCTACCTCGACGTTGAAATCATCGCTGTAGTACACCTCGATGGACACCCTGACTTGCTCCGGTTCAATCATTACCAGATTAAGACCCCGAGGCGGTCTTCCCTGAACCCGCACCAGGTGGGTACCAGGCTCCTTGCCGGTCAGGTCAACATAGGCATCCAATTCATGGATAGTCAGATCCTCAAAATCATCGGGCAGGCCTTCGAGGGTTATATCAACGGAAGCGGGAATATCTGTGAACACATAATCTTGATCAAGGTTTTCCACCCGCAGGGGAACATCCTGCCATACCTTGCGGGAGGGGGTGGTCCGGGTAATCTTATCCCCGGTTACGAAAAGCCAGAGAATAACAGCCAGGATGATGGCCAAAACCCGGGCAAAATTAGTACTGCGAAAAATGCTGTCCATGGTTACTTATTGCTCCTCCAGGAAAGAAAACTGAACCCTTCACTGCGCTCGGGCGAACAGAGCTCTCTCAGCAGGGCTCGCAGTTTTTTCTCGTCAAGATAACGGGTAAGCACCCCATCGTGAGCAATGGAAACAATGCCGGTCTCTTCAGATACGATAATGGAAACCGCATCGGAATGCTCGGTAATGCCGATGCCGGCACGGTGCCTGGTGCCCAGCTCCTTACCCAGGTCGGGATCTTCAGTCAGGGGCAAATAGCAGCCGGCGGCAACGATCTGGTTACCTTGAATGATTACCGCCCCGTCGTGCAGGGGGCTGCGGGGAAAAAAGATGTTAATCAACAGCTCGGCCGTAACTATCCCTTCAACGGGAATACCGGTCTCCACCCAGTCTTTGAGACCGGTTCGCCGTTCCAGGACAATGAGGGTTCCAATCCGCTTTTTGACCAGAACCGGTATAGCCTTGGTCAACTCATCAAGCATCTTTTCAAAATCCTGAGAACTCCAGCTGAAGTAAGTGGATTTAAAAATTTTACCACGCCCCAGCTGTTCGAGGGCTCTCCGCAGTTCAGGCTGGAAAACAATGGGGATGGCGATCAAACCAACGGTCATGGTCTGACGCAAAGTCCAGTGCAGTGTATCGAGGCCAGCCTGGTCGCTCACTACCATCGCTAAAAGAAGGAGAAAAAGTCCCTTGATAAGTTGTTCAGCCCTGGTACCGCGGATAATTAGAATAAGGCGGTAGAAAACATAGGCCATGATCGCAATATCAATCAGATCGCGCCATTCAACATTAAGTTGTAAAATCGCCGCTACAATTCTTTCCCAGATAGCCACTTTTCTGTTGATCCCTCTTCTGTTAATTAACGGATAGGGGGCCCGAAGCTTACCCTCTTTTTCCCTTATCTGAAACAAATATTCGCTCCCGGCGGGATAAATACCTGCAGTAGTAAAAAAGAAATGCGAATTCAACTAACCTGTCGAAAACCATTAAAATAACCGGTTGAGTTAAACCTTCTCATTTATGAGGAATTACTATATTGATCACATTGCCGCATTTACTGCAGCGATTTCCCACGAGGCCGGGGAGGCGAATACTGTAACCGTGCCGTTCTACAAGTAGATTGCCACAATGCGGGCAGATCGTATCGGAGGCTCCGGGCAGATCAACATTGCCGAGATAAACATAACGCAGGTAGTTCAAGGCCATTTTCCGCGATTCTATCAGAGTCTTCTCCGGAGTGGGAGGTAAATCAAGTTTGTACTGCGGGAAATAACGCGAATAGTGCAACACCAGGTCAGGACTTAATCCCCCGAGCCAGCGGGTCAGTTCTTCCTGTTCCTCCATCCCGTCATTGAGGGTAGGGATAAGCAGGCAGGTGGTCTCTACATGAGCTGATTTAACGGCTCTTTCTACAGTTTCTATAACCGGATCCCTGGTTCCATGGCAGTATTCCCGATAAAAAGAATCGGTAAAGGCTTTTACATCAATATTCAGAGCATCGATGTAGGGCAAAAGTTCTTCCAGTGGTTCGGGATTGATATACCCATTGGTTACCAGCACATTTTTATAACCTTTTTCATGCAGCAATCGGGCAGTATCAAAAACAAATTCGTACCAGATCGTCGGTTCATTGTAAGTATAAGCCACTCCCGGTGTCTCCGCAGAGCCCTCTTTACTGTCGAGCATGTGCAGGACATCTTCAGGGGTCAACCGTTTTGCCGCTAACTCGTCCTCTGCCGGTCGGCCCCGGGCCAGGGACCAGTTCTGGCAAAAAGAGCAGAAAAGATTGCACCCCAGTGTGCCAATGGATAGGATCCTGCTCCCGGGCAGAAAATGATAAAGGGGTTTTTTCTCAATGGGATCCCAGTTGGCGGCGGCCACCAGGCCGTAATTGGTCGTATACAGTTTGCCTTCCCTGACTTCTCGCACTCCGCAGCTGCCAGTCTGCCCTTCAGTCAGCAAACAGCGCCGGGGGCAAAGAAGGCAGCGGATTTTTCCTCCTTCGTTTTCATAAAAAAGCGCTTCATGCATCAGGATCGACTCCCGGCTTTATTTTTCACTATAACGGGTTACTTTAAAACGATAAATCTCGACCGGCTCTCCGGGTAATATACCGGCTTTGCGGCGAGCAATGTCAAGCTGCTCTTCCACCGTATCAACTCCCTCGAGATCGGGCAGAAGAAGTCCGGTTCGTGAACCGCTTCGCACTACCACACCGTATTTTTTCGGGTCAAGATCGGCCTTGTTTCTGATTCGTTCCTGCGGGCTGAGAATATCAACTGATATGCTTAACTCAGTCAATTCTTCTTTTCGCACCGGGGAAAAACGAGGATCCCTGATTGCCGCGCTCACTGCGTTAACCGCTATTTCTTCGGCCAGATTTCGGTGGGCAGGTTCGATCGTCCCGATACAGCCCCTCAGCCGGCCCTCTTTCTTCAGGGAAACAAAAGCACCGGCACGCTCTTCGTACTCGGGAAGCAAAGGCTGCGGCAGTTCCGGCATTGTACCCTTATCGAGATAATGCTGCAGGACGCTGCGAGCCAGGGCAGGCGCATAAAGATTCGGGTTACCGGTAGTCCTTTCCTTCTTTTCTTCCTCCTTCAAGGTAAAATGTTCACCCTGCAGGGGATAAAGGGCCGCTACCAGGTAGCCTACGCCAAAGGGCCCTTCATAGGAAATGATTTCCGGTTTGTAATCAGTTTCGGCGATCATACCCAGGGCTATGATAAATGAGCGAAGACCGCATTCACCAGCTTCATCAACCAACCCGGGATCAAAAGAAAGCAGCTTATCCACTTTTTTATCACGGATGTATTCAATTAGTTTTCGATCAAATTCGGCTCCGCGCGGTGAAAAACCGGCCGGAGCTCCCGGTATCAAGCGGTGAGAAAGGTCACCGCTGGCCAGGACGGCGGCAGGCAGTCCTCTCCGTTCAACTGCTCTTCTTAAAGCAGCCCCAAAGCGGTAGAGATCACGATAGGGATTATAACCAAAGGTCATGTGAAGTCCTGGAATATCCAGGCCTGCTTCCTGAAGGAAATAAAGAGGAACCATCGCTCCGTGATCCAGTTCATGCCTGCCACTGAAATGGGAAAAAAGATCCTCAAGAAAAACAGGCTTCAGTGGTTCCCGGGCCGTTTCTTCTTTCAGCAGTTCAACAAGTTGTTTGTCTGTTTCAAAACTTAACTTGATGTCTGGAAAACCGAACTGGCTGAAATCTCCGTGTAGTTTGGCCTGAATTGATACTGCCGGCCCTTCTCTCAGCACCTGGCCATGAGGAGTAATTATAATCAGCATTTCAGGCTCCACATCCCTGAAACGGATAGCCAAAGAACGCATTCCTTCAACAGTATTCTTAACTTTTTGCAGTTCACTGCGCCCGATGGCCGGAATAATAATTGCGGGATGGGGAGCAATACCGATCAGCTTAAGCACATCAACCACCTACCTTCGGCCCGGTAACACCGACGGCTCGGTTAGAGACTATTTGTGTTCCGGCCTGATCATTTAATTCTTTAAAAATTATATCAAATAGAACAGCTTTGAACAATTGCCGACACAAAAGATATAATTTAAATAATTAATAAAGCTTAATCGGTATTTCCTTCTCCCTTAGGATTAAGGAAAACTTCCCAGACTTAATTCTACCCAAAATACTTCCCAGGCTAAATACTACACCGTGGTCCACTGTAGAACTTACTTTGGGAATTAGCATTAAAATGTCTATCCCCGGTAAAGACCGGTTTTACTTGACAGCACAAGGGATTTACCCTAACCTATAAACAGGTTTGACTGCCGCTCCGAAAGGGCCGGGAAACGAGGATCGGAAATTATGAACAGCAAATACCGCGATGCCAGTAAGTTTACTGCCGCTATCCAGGCCATCTTTCCCAAACTTATGCACTATCTCAGCACCGAGGAAAACCGGGAGTTGACTGGACTCGGGGTTACACCGGGACAGATCAACGCTCTGCTAGTCCTCTATTTCAACGACAACCTGACCATGGGAGAATTAAGTTCCGAGATCTATCTGGCCGAGAGTGCCGCTACGCGCCTTGTCAACCGGCTGGTCAATTTGAACCTGGTAAAGCGTAGAGGTGACGATAAAGACCGCCGGATAGTCCGGGTTACACTTGCTGCTTACGGCCGTCAGCTATCAAAGCTGGTTTTTGAACGACGGTCCTACCGGTTTAACAATTTGGCCCGGCGGCTCAGCCCGGATGAAAGGGAAAATCTGGTGGTTTCCCTGCAGACGGTAATGCGAGTTTTTAAGGAAATGGAAAAGGATAGTCAAAGGGGTAATAATCAGCCCGGCAGCAATAGTCAATAGTGATCACAGCACTCAGTAGAGATTTTTCATCTTACTGCATCAGAGCAAAACCATAAAAGCTCTCAGACAGGAAATTTGATTGATTAAATAGTGTAACTGTTAAACCTGCAGAAGTAATTTGACTGCTGATTAATCACTGTTCAAAAAAGCGGGGTAAAACATTTGCCACCAAAGATGGCCGAAGGCAAAACCAGGGAATCTTTATGGGTTGTTCTGCTTACCTTTCTAAAGGTAGGCGCTTTTACTTTCGGAGGCGGATATGCCATGTTGCCCATTTTTCAGCGGGAAGTGGTGGGAAAACGGCACTGGGTAGATGAGCAAACTTTCTCCGATTTTTTGATCATTACTCAGAGTATGCCCGGCCAGATCGCCCTGAACACTGCCATACAGATCGGCATCCGCATCCGTGGCAACCTTGGCGGTCTGGTAGCCGCTTTCGGCGTCACCGCCCCTTCAGTAGTTATTTTGCTCTTAATTGCCGCTTATTTTTACCCCCTTCTTGAAAATAATGTGTACGTCCAGGCTATTTTTTATGGCCTCCGCCCGGCGGTTGTGGCCTTGATTACGGCCACAGCCCTGAAAATGGGCAAAGAAATTCTATCCGGTTTAAACGGAATTATTCTCTGCGCCATCTTGCTGCTCATTATAATCATGACCGGCCTTCATCCAATTTTGGCCCTGCTGGCCGGTGGTCTGACAGGCTTGTTCTTCTGTCGGGGGGGAGGATGCAACTGATGGCTACCGTTATACTGACTCTTTACTGGACCTTTCTGAAGATCGGCCTCTTCACTATTGGCGGCGGTTACGCCATGATACCCCTGATGAAGGCGGAAATTATCAACGGCCACGGATGGCTCAGCACAGCTGAATTTATCGATATTATTGCCGTTGCCGAAATAACACCCGGTCCTGTATCCGTGAATGCGGCAACCTTTATCGGTTACCGGTTGGCCGGAATTTCCGGGGCCTTAACCGCAACCCTGGGCGTGATTACTCCTTCCCTCATTCTGCTGATAATCTTTTCCCGTTTTCTGTTTAAACTAATCCAGGAGCCGGCGGCCGGAAGCTTTTTAAACGGTTTGCGCTCCGCCCTGATTGCCTTAATCCTGGTAGCCGCCTTTACGCTTGGCCAGTCGGCGATTATCGACCTGACTACTGTCCTTATTTTTCTGATATTGCTGGCCGCCAGCCTGCTGAGGAGAGTTAACCCATTGTATTTACTGGCAGTGGGAGCACTCTGCGGCCTGCTACTTTTCCCCTACGGTGTATAAGCTTAAATTAACCCCCATGCTGAATGAACGACATTAACAATATATACAAATGCCCTGGAAGGTTCAAACCAGAGTTATAATCATAGATAGACACAAAGAGCAACTCTCATCAAACTTAAGTTGCTTGACACGACCACAACCTAAAGAAATCTTTAAAACCATTCAAAATATGTTATAATGAAAAATAAACAGCAGACTCCGAGCCTCTCCGCCTACAGTCTTCACCGACTACGGCGGAAGGCCAGGGCCGGGGGAGAAATCCCCCCGCCTCCCGTGTTTGGAAAGGAGATTATGCCGCAGGGCTGCGTTTTCTTCCTCAGGAGGCGCAGCTTTATTTTATGCCCCACCGAGGTGTCTATATGAAACTAATGAAGGTTACCGAACCGCAAAAGGTTCTGGATCTGATTGCCACTCAATTCGCCGCTTTGCCCGGCGAGGAGATTAAACTGGAAAATGCCGGCGGACGATGTCTGGCAGAAACCATTCATTCTCCCGAGGATGTCCCCGCTTTTAAGCGGTCGACAGTTGACGGATATGCCGTCGCAGCCCGGGATACCTTTGGCGCAGGAGAAGGGCTCCCGGCCATGCTCGAATGCATCGGTGAAGTATTGATGGGGCAGGAAGCCCCTTCCATCGGCAAAGATCAGTGTATCCTGATTCACACAGGCGGCATGCTGCCCCCGGAAGCAGACGCCGTAATAATGATCGAAGAAACAGAAACAACAGGGACTATGATCCAGTGCTTCCATCAGGCAGCTCCGGGCGAAAATGTCATCCACCGCGGGGAGGACCTGCAGGAAGGAGCTGCGGTGCTGGCCGACGGCCATTTTCTACGCGCTCCCGAAATTGGACTGCTTGCCTCCATCGGCATAGCAGAAGTGAATGTTCACCGGCAGCCCAGGATCGGCTTTTTTTCCAGCGGTGACGAACTGGTTGATTATCACAACCACCGGCTTGGAAAAGCCAGGATAAGAGACAGCAATGCTCCAGCACTGCTTCATCTGGCTGCCCAGGCTGGAGCAGATACCAGCTATGGCGGGATTTTGCCCGATCGCTTCGCCGTTTTCCTGGAAAAAAGCCGGGCCATGCTTGAAGAAGTGGACTTTCTTGTTTTCTCCGGCGGGAGTTCAGTAGGCAGCCGGGACTTCACCGCCCGAACCATGAACGAGCTGGGTCAACCGGGGCTGATAGTTGAAGGAATATCCGTGCAGCCTGGAAAACCAACTTTGCTGGCCGACTGCGGGGGCAAACCTGTTCTCGGGTTGCCAGGGCATCCTGTTTCAGCCCTCAATATTTTTTCCGTTTTCGGACGAGCAGTCATTGAGCGCCTGTCGGGGCGAGTGCAAAAACCCTATATCCCCACTATAACAGCTCAGCTTTCACGCAACATACCTTCACGTTCCGGCCGCACTGATTATATCAGGGTCCGCCTTGAAAAAACGGAAAACAGTTTTATGGCCATCCCCCTCTTTGGTCGCTCCGGTATGCTGCGGCCGCTGGCCGAAGCAGACGGATTATTAATTGTTCCATCATCCCGCGAGGGCCTGCGCGAAGGAGAAATAGTTGAGATAACAATATGGAATTGAAAGCGAGAGATAATCATGCGTAAAGTTTACCTCAGCAATACACCTCGAGAAGAAGCACTGGCTAAATTTCTTGCCGGAGTGGAAATACCACGGCGCCTCGAAAAAATTGCCGTTACCGGTGCCCTGCAACGGGTAACCGGCAAGGCAGTTTTTGCCAGCTGCTCCATGCCCTCTTACCATGCCGCAGCAATGGACGGTATTGCCGTACTGGCTGAAAAAACATTCGGTGCTTCCGATCAGAACCCGTTTTGTCTAAAACCGGAAGAGGATTATCATAATGTCAATACGGGCGATCCTTTGCCTTCAGGCTTCGATGCCGTGATCATGGTTGAAAATATTCAGCAGCTGGAAGACGGGAAGATCGAAATTTTAGCCCCGGCCACTCCCTGGCAGCATGTCAGGCCTGTCGGTGAAGATGTGGTAACCGGGGAACTGATCGTTCCGGCCTTACACCGCCTCGCCGCTCCGGACCTGGGAGCGCTCCTGGCAGGCGGCATCGGAGAAATAGAGGTGCTGGCCAAACCGAAAGCAGCCATTATCCCCAGCGGTTCGGAAGTTATCGCTCCCTCCGCGGAACGCAAGCGGGGCAATGTCCCCGATTTCAACAGCACCGTAATTGCCTCTTTCCTGAGGCAATGGGGCGCCGAAGCAGAAATTATGCCCATTGTCCCAGACGATCAGGGTAAAATCAGGTCAGCCATTGAAAAAGCTCTGGAAATCTTCGATCTGGTAATTGTCAATGCCGGTTCTTCGGCCGGAGAAAAAGATTATACCTGCATGGTTATCGAAGAGCTTGGTGAAGTTTTCATTCACGGTGTAGCAACCAGACCCGGTAAACCAACTATTCTCGGGCAGATCAAGGATAAACCGATTATCGGGCTGCCGGGATATCCAGTTTCCGCTTACCTGAGCCTGGAGTGGTTTGCCCTTCCCCTGCTCTGCCGTCATTTCGGACAGCCGCTCCCGGAGCGAAACCGTCTCGAGGTTACCCTTGGCAGGCGGGTTGTTTCGGAAATAGGCAGTGAAGAATTCGTCAGGATGACCGTGGGTTATGTCAATGGCCATTTTATTGCCAATCCTCTGACCAGGGGAGCAGGGGTAACTATGTCACTGGTCCGGGCCGACGGACTGCTGATCATTCCAGCCAATTCACTGGGTTTTGAGCAGGATGAAACTGTTGAAATAGAACTCAACAAACCTGAAATCGCTTTACGGCACAACCTGCTGGCCGCTGGCAGCCATGACTTGATCATCGATCTGCTGGCTACCACTTTGAAAGAAAGAGACCCGCAGATGAACTTATCTTCAGCCCATCTCGGCAGTATGGGCGGTATCGCCGCTGTAGGAAGCGGAAGAGCACATCTGGCCGGCGTCCATCTTTTCGATCCGGAGACCGGGGTATACAATGTCCCCTACATTAAGAAATATCTCCCGGGCGGTGGAGTACACCTGATGAACCTTGTCTACCGGATGCAGGGTTGGATTGTGCCTCCGGGTAACCCGGACAAAGTGGAAAACATTAAACAACTGGCTGATCAGAAGTTCAGCTTTATTAACCGTCAGAAAGGGGCAGGCACCCGCGTTTTGTTCGATCACCTTCTGGAAAAAGCAGGGCTGACCCCCGATCAGATCTACGGGTACCAACGCGAGGAACACACTCACCTCAATGTGGCTGCAGCAATCTCTGCCGGAACTGCACGCGTGGGGCTAGGTATTCTGCCGGCAGCAAAAGCATTCGGCCTCGATTTTGTACCCCTGGTTGAGGAGCGCTACGATCTTTTAATGAGCGAATCCTTTTTCAACAGCCCGGAAGCCAAAACTCTGCTGAGCATCATCACCGATCCCGCCTTTCAGAAAGAAGTTGAAGCAATGGGCGGTTACAGCATGAGGGATGCCGGGAAAATTATTGAATGCTGACCGACCGATCCTGATTGGGCCGGCGGTGAAAGGAGTAGTTGAAATGTCACTAATCGACGCATATGGCAGAAAACACGATTATTTACGAGTATCGGTTACCGATCGCTGTAACCTGCGCTGCATTTACTGCATGAGCGAAGAGGGAATCGAACAAATTTCACACAATGAGATCCTGTGTTATGAAGATATGCTCAAGGTAATCCGGACAGGAACCGAGATGGGAATCACTAAAATAAGGGTTACCGGTGGAGAACCGCTGGTCCGTCTTGGCATAGTGGACTTTATTCGGGAAATTGCCGCTCTACCGGGAGTCAGCGATCTTGCCATGACTACCAATGGCATTTTACTACCTCGCTACGCCGCCGGGTTGAAAACAGCCGGTCTTAAAAGAATCAATATCAGCCTCGATTCGCTTAAACCGTTAGTCTATAACAGTATCACCCGCTGTGGCAAATTAGAAGATGTCCTGGCGGGCATCTCCGCTGCCCTGGAAAATGATCTGCAACCGGTGAAGATAAATGTTGTATTGATGAAAGGAATTAACGACGGAGAGGTGGAAGATTTTCTGCAGCTGGCCCGTGAAAAACCGCTGCATATTCGGTTTATCGAATACATGCCCATCGGTGATCACGACCACAGCTACGGCAATCATTACCTGCCACTTAGCTTTGTTGAAGAAACAGCGAAAAAAGCCGGACTCCCTCTCACCCCTGTACCAACTTACCGGGGACCCGGGCCAGCCGATTACTATACATTGCCGGGAGGCAAGGGAATGATTGGGTTGATCCATGCCATCAGCAAACATTTCTGCAGCACCTGCAACCGCCTGCGTTTGACATCGGAAGGAAATCTTAAAGCCTGCCTCTACTGGCAGGAAGAAAAATCCGTCCGTCCGGTTATTGATAATCCCGATGCCCTGAAAGCGCTCTTTCGCAAGGTCCTGGCCAACAAACCGGCGGAACATCAAATGGCCAGTGACGGCAGGTGCGGAGCTGTTCAACCGGGAACAATGCGCAGCATGTCAAAAACAGGCGGATAAGGAGACATGGAAATGAAACCAGTAATCATAAACTTTGTAGCGGCTCAATCGGAGACAGGTAAAACTACCATCCTGGAAAAATTGATCCCCGAGCTTAAAAATCGAGGTCTGCGAGTAGCCGCCCTAAAAGGGAACCTTCGCCATTACGACATCGACACACCTGGCAAAGACAGCTGGCGTTTTGCCAGAGCCGGTGCAGAAATCACCGGGTTGACTACCCCTGAAGGCTATCTGCTGATCGGTTTCGCCAGGCAGGAAAATGGAACCGCTGCCGCCGCCAGACTGCTGCAAGATTTTGACCTCATTCTCATCGAGGGGAACAAGAAGAGCCCCTATCCAAAGATCGAAGTTGTCCGCAGCGACATTAACTGTGAACCACTCCTGCCCTCGCATACAGTTGCAATCCTCAGTGATTGCAATGATCTCCAAATCGATCTGCCCATTTTGAAAATTGACGACATTGATGCTCTGGCCGATTTTATTGAGCAACGCTTTTTCGGATCCTATCCGGACAGAGATACGGAGACGGAAAACGAACAAACAGAGTTTACCCACTTTGACCGGAACGGCCGCCCGAGAATGGTCGATGTTTCCAATAAGGATGCAACGCTACGCGAAGCATACGCCCGCGGGGAAATTGTCGTGAATCCGTCAACCCTGTCCCGGATAACAGCCGGGGAAATAACCAAGGGAAATGTATTCAGCGTCGCCCAGGTCGCTGCAATTATGGCCGTTAAAGAAACAGGCCATCTCATTCCGATGGCCCACCCTCTCGGTGTCTCAGGGGTTGAGATTGACTTCCAGACGGTTGAAGAAGAAAACAAAATTGAAATCGGGGTAAGGGTCAAACTGACCGGGCAAACAGGTGTAGAAATGGAAGCACTGACCGGAGTCAGTGTGGCTGCTTTAACTATATATGACATGTGCAAAGCCATCGATAAAAACATGATCATTCAAAATATCCGTTTGATCGAGAAGAAGGGAGGCCGCTCCGGCCATTACCGCCGTGAGCAAATTTAATGGGAGAAATTGTGGCCATCTTCGCCAATCCGGGAAAAGAGCAGCCTAAAATTGAAGCCCGGGAAGGCACTTTAATCAAGAACGAGGGATTGGCTGGCAATGCTTATACCGGTTATACCCTTCGCCAGGTCAGTCTGCTGGCCTTGGAAAGCATTGCCAAAATGAACGTGGAGGAAATCGATGTAGCCCCGGGCAGCTTTGACGAAAATATGACCACCAGGGGTATTGATCTGGTAAACCTACCGGTCGGAACCAGGTTGCAGGCCGGGCCGGAAGCAGTATTGAGGATTACTCAAGTCGGCAAAGAATGCCCCGGCGATTGCACCACTTTTGATCAGACCAAAGAATGTGTGATGCCCCGGGAAGGCGTTTTTACCGAAGTTTTGGAGAACGGGAAAGTAAAGGTGGGTGACTGCCTTGATGTCAAGCCATCCTATCGTTTTGGAGTGATTACCGCAAGTGATAAGGGATCTGCCGGTGAGAGAGAAGATTTGAGTGGCCCGGCTATAGGACAAATCCTGCTGCCTTTCGGAGATGTGATAGAGTCGGTCATCGTTCCTGACGACCGTGCCACCCTGGCGAAAATGATACGCAGAATGATTAACGGAGGAGTCAATGCTATTTTTACCACCGGCGGCACCGGCCTTGGGCCACGCGACATAACACCGGAGGCTACTCTTGATGTTATAGACCGTCTGGTACCGGGTATCGGCGAGGCTATCCGTCGTGAAACTGCAGCGGCCACACCACGGGCCATGCTTTCGCGGGCTATTGCCGGAATTAGCGGCAGGACCTTGATTATCAACTTGCCCGGCAGTCCAAAGGCTGTAGTGGAATGCCTTGCGGTGATTATGCCTGTTCTTGATCATGCCCTTGAGACAGTATGCGGCCAGGGCGGAGAATGTGCCCGCACCTGATATAGTATAAGCAACAAATACTCACCTAATCTTTGAGGGCGCTGAGGATTGAGCGCAACCTTTCGCGATAACCAGCAGTTTCAATGACCGTCCCGGTAACCACTATGTCAGCTCCGGCCTGACGCACCCTTCGAGCATCAATTGCCGTCCGAATGCCGCCCCCGACAATCAGGGGCACATTGATTTCCCGCTTTACCGCCCGGACCATGCCGGCCGGCACAGGCTGAGCCGCTCCATTGCCTGCTTCAAGAAAAACATAGGACATTCCCATGTACTGAGCAGTAAGAGCATAGCCAATAGCCTGCCAGAAGTCATCACGTGCTACCAGTTCGGCTTCTCCGATTTCACCCAACTTCATACCCGGTTCAATGAGGATATAACCTATCGCGAGGACTTCCACCGTAAGGCGCTTTAACACCGAGGACACCCGTGATTGCGTGCCGCTGATAAACTGGGAATTACGCGAGTTGAGAAGGCTAAGGAACAGGAAAGCATCAAGATTCAAACAAATAGAGTCTGTTCCGGTTGGGAAAAAAAGAACCGGGATTGAGGTTTTCTCTTTCACGGCATCGGCTGTTTCCGAAAGGACACGCTGCGTTACCCTCGATGACCCGCCAACAAAGATCATATCACTGCCTACTTCCTGGGCCGTTTCAGCAAGCCTTCCAGCCGCTTCAGGCGCCTGGCGGACAGGATCAATGAGGGTAACATGGACTGCTCCCTTGCTCAATTTTTCCTGCAGGTAGCTTTGGACTAGCATGTTCATTTTTATCCTCGTTTAAGATTAAATTAGATTATCCTTCTGATGCAGTTTCACTTGACAGCTAACTTACAAACCTCCAGTTTCCTGTTCTCAAGCTTATTATAGTTTAGTTTATAACTTTTTACAACTGACTATCAGGTTTAAATAATCTTCTATCAACGCACTATTCAGCGGGGTTCGCACCTTAACAAACCTATCCACAGACAAATCCGGTTTTCCCGGTTTATTTTCGCCTTTTCCTTTTTCAGAACATGATAAAACCCGCCTTCTGCATTTTACAATGCTCACGCGGGTTTAATAAACTAAACATATTTCTATTAACAATTTACCTCTTCGAGAACTGAGGAGCACGGCGTGCTTTCTTTAAACCGCATTTTTTTCGTTCCTTCATTCTTGGATCACGGGTTAGGTAACCGCTCTTCTTCAAGACCGGCCTGTATTCTCCTTCCGCCTGGAGCAGCGCTCTGGCAATACCATGCCTGATCGCCCCGGCCTGACCGGAAAATCCACCGCCTTCTACTTTGGCAATAATATCGAAACGGCTCTCCGTTTCCGTAGCTACCAGCGGCTGTCTAACAATCAGTTTCAGGGTTTCTAGACCGAAATACCGATCCATTTCTTTTCCGTTAATCACTATACGACCGCTGCCGGGCAGCAGACGAACTCTGGCCACCGATTTTTTGCGGCGTCCGGTCCCCAAATACTGTACTTCGCTCAAGAGTCAGGGCCTCCTTCCTTCAAAGCATCCGGCCCTTCTCCCCATGGCTGTGGCTGCTGGGCCTGGTGAGAATGCTGGCTATCTCTGTATACTCGTAATTTTTTCAACATAGCCCGTCCCAGGCGGTTATGGGGCAACATTCCCCGTACAGCCATGTAAACGGCTTTTTCCGGTTTTTTATCCATTAATGTTGCATAATTAACCGCTTTTAATCCACCAGGATAACCTGAATGGTGATAATACTTTTTCTGCTCAAGTTTTTTGCCGGTCAGGGCTACCTGTCCGGCATTGATGATGATCACATGATCGCCTGTATCAAGATGCGGGGTAAATTCCGGCTTGTGCTTACCCCTCAAAAGGCGAGCCGCTTCCGTGGCCACCCGACCGAGAGGTTTACCAGCTGCATCAATAATATACCAGCAACGTTTGATTTCATTTAGTTTAGCCATATATGTTGTACGCATCATGCACTCTCCCTTTTCCTCTTCCAGTAAAACCAAAAGCCACAAACTACATTTTAATATACCCTGTGAAAGCTGTCAAGCAATAGGCTCTTTTTTTCTGGCAATGAACGAGATTTGTTAATTATAGCCTGTTCTTGCTGCTCCCTGGTCCTTAAGAGATCCAGATTCCGGTTTATAGATCATAAACAACCTTTTCCAGGCAAAGACCACAGGCAGGAACAGTAGGTCCAACCGCTAAGGGCTTTCTCCCTTCCAGTGCTGCTTTGACATCGCCGGGATTCAGTTTGCCTTTGCCAACCCGAATCAGGGTGCCGGTGAACAGGCGAACCATATGATAAAGGAAACCACTCCCTTCAAAAAAGAGCACCACGATTTTTTCCTTTGGCCGCTCCGCCAGTTCCACCCTGAACAGGGTTCTTTGTGTATCGGACACCGGGCTCCCGGCAGCCTGAAAGGCTTTAAAATCGTGGGTACCTTCCAGGTAACCGACCGCTATTTTGATACGATCTATGTTCAGTTTATCGGCCTGGTGCAAGCTGTAAAGTCTTCTAGTAACCTGCGGGAAATGGGCTTGATCAATAGTATAGCTGTAAATCTTTCGTTTAGCATCAAAGCGGGCATGGAAACTGTCAGGTACTACCCGCGCCGCGGTAACCACAATATCGGATGGTAATACGGCATTGAGAGCATAGGGTAGGCGGGAAATGGCTATCCGAAAAGGCGCTCTGAAGTTGGCTGCCTGCCCGCGGGCATGGACACCTGCATCGGTCCGGCCGGCAAAGATAATCCTTATCGGCTCCTTGTAGATTACCTGTAAGGCTCGTTCAATCAATTCCTGAACAGTTGGTGCATTGGCCTGGATCTGGAAACCGCTGTAGCCCGTCCCATCATAACTTATATAGATAAGGATGTTGTCCATACTCTCTCCATCCATTTTGTTATTTATTCCAGAGGCCCGGGGCTGTCACCAGGGCAAATTAGTTCATATCAACAGAGAAAGACTGAATGATCATTAGATCATTACAGACCAAAGATCAGGACAACCGCCATCAGGACGAGGACCAGAATGAGCACAATCCAGTCACCGGCAGTAATTATGTCTTCATGCAGACTGGTCCGCCTGGATCCAATGCGAAAACCGCGTGCTTCCATGGCCAGGGCCAGTTCGTCTGCCCGGCGGAAAGCACTGACGAAAAGGGGCACAATCAGGGGAACCATATTTCTGGCCCTGTGGAACAGAGATCCCGTTTCAAAATCCGCCCCCCTGGCCAGCTGAGCTCGCATCAGCCGCTGGCTCTCTTCCATCAAAGTGGGAATAAAACGCAGAGCCACGGCCATGATCATGGCCACTTCTTCAGTAGGCAACCCGATTATCCTGAGCGGTTTGAGAAAACTGCCCATCCCCCCGGTCAGCGCCAGGGGCGTGGTGGTCAAAGTAACCAGCAGGGAGAAAAGGACCAGGACGAATAGGCGGAGCACTATAAAAAGACCTTGCTGCACTCCCTCTGATTCAACGGTTACCAAACCAATCCGCAGGAGGACCACCCCGCCCTTTGTAAAAAAAAGATAGATCACCAGGGCAAAAACAGAAATCCAGATGACCGGTTTTAACCCGCGTAAAAAATAGCGGGGCGGTATTCCAGCTGCTGTGTAAAATACTACGGCAACCAGCAGCATCGCTCCCAGTCCGCCGTAAGTGCGAATGCTGAACAGGAGGACCAGCAAAGCAATCAGGACGAGGATCTTTACTCTCGGGTTAAGCCGGTGAACCGGGCTTTCACCGGGCAGGTATTGTCCCAGGGTAATACTGCTACTCATCGGTTTTCCCGCCTAATCAACCTGTTCAGTTCCCGCCGGGCTTCTTTCAGGCTGTAAACAGCTGTATTTACAGCCAGCCCTTCAGCAACCAGATCATACATAATTTCCGTTACCTCCGGCAGGGCCAGGCCGAGACGACGAAGTTCATCCCTCCGGCTGAAAACCTCGTCGGCGGAACCGTTTATAACCAGCCGCCCTTCCTGCAAAACGAGAACCCTGTCAGCCAAAGAAGCCACCTCTTCCAGATGATGGGTGGATACAATAACGGTCAGGTCTTCCTTGCGGTTAAAGGCAGCCAGCAGTTTAAAAAGGCTGCGCCGGCCGGACGGATCAAGCCCCGCCGTCGGTTCGTCAAGGATCAGTACTTCCGGCTGAAGTGACAGCACCGCAGCAATGGCTACCAGTCGTTTCTGGCCGGAGCTAAGATGGAAAGGATGACGGTTTATGTACTGGCCGGCAACCAGCCCCACTCTTTTCAGGGCGGCGTATACTCTTTCCCTGACAGTTTCATCATCAAGGCCGAGATTACGCGGGGCAAAAGCTACTTCGTCAAAAACAGTTTCAGAAAAAAACTGCTCCTCGGGCATCTGGAAAACCAGACCGATCCTGCGCCGCAGAAGGAGCAAATCTTTCCTGTCTTTGCCAATGGGCCGATCTTCGAAAATGACCTGCCCGGAAGTGGGCATCAGCAAGCCATTCAGGTGCTGGATCAGGGTTGATTTGCCTGAACCGGAAGGACCGATGATCAAAACAATTTCGCCCTTCTCAATCCTAAAAGAAATATCATGCAGCGCCTCTGTAGCAAAAGGCCCGCCCGGCATGTAGGTGTGGCTTAATTTTTCCGCGCCAATAAACATAGGCATTCTACAAGCTCCCGGTTGTGGAGTAGTTGGGAATCCAGAGCAAAACCGTCTTCCCGGAGCAAGGCGGCCAGCTCAACCGCGGTAGTCCCCTGCAGGCCAAGGCCATGCAGCAATGTCAGATCCGTGAGCACTTCTTTTGGAGTGCCATCGCCTCTCAAACGTCCTCTATCAAGCACAATCACCCTTCGGGCAAAAGCAGCTTCGATGGGGAAATGGGTTACGTGGATCACCCCCAGGCCGCGGCTGTTGTTTAATTCAACTACTGTTTTCAGCACTTCCCGTCGTCCATCAGGATCAAGCATCGCTGTCGATTCATCCATGAGGATAAAGTCAGGTTCCATGACCAAAATACCGGCAATAGCCACCCGCTGTTTTTCTCCTCCCGAAAGCAAGTGCGGAGGCTGCTTCAGCAGGTGACCAAGACCGAGCTGGCTTGCTGTTTGTAAAACTTTTCCCTGTATTTCAGCCTGCGGGAGAGCCAGGTTCTCCATTCCGAAAGCAATGTCTTCTTCAACTGTTGTCGCTACCAGCTGGTTATCGGGATTCTGAAAAATCATGCCGCAACGACGGCGGATGACCGGTAGATTTTCTTCTTCGCGCGTAGAAAGGCCCCCGACAAGAACCTCTCCGGAAGAGGGGGTGAGGAGGGCATTAAAAAGCTTTAATAAAGTAGTTTTTCCGGAACCATTTGGGCCGATGAGGGCAATATATTCACCACGTTTTACGCCAAGATTGATCCCGGAAAGAGCGGCTCTTGAAGGATCTTCTTCGCCTGGATAATAAAAATCAACAGCTCTGGCCTCGATTGATACTTCTGAACAGCCGGCCATAATTTATCAGTCGGTGAGCAGCTCCAGGATAACCATCGGAGCACTGTCTCCCCGGCGTGGTCCTTTCCGGACAATCCGCGTATATCCGCCTTCGCGGCCTTCCATTTTCGGGCCTATCTTTTCAAACAAATTTGTTACTACATCTTCATCCAACAAATAAGCAAGCGCCTGGCGGCGGGCATGCAAATCTCCATGCTTGGCCAGGGTAATCATCTTCTCGGCCAGTGGACGGATAGCCCGGGCCCGGGCCGCCGTGGTTTCCATCCGGCCCGTTCTTAAAAAGGAGGTAACCAGGCCGCGCAACAGGGCTCGCCTGGGACCGCTTTTCCTACTTAATTTCTGGTATGGCATCTTTTTTATATCCTCCTTGCAGGCTTACTCTCCGCTTGCAGAAAAATCGAAGCCAAGCTCTTCGAGCTTCTGATCCACTTCTTCAAGCGATTTTTTGCCCAGGTTGCGTACTTTCATCATCTCTTCCTCGGTCTTTTTCACAAGTTCACCTACTGTGTTTATTCCTGCCCGCTTCAGACAGTTGTAAGAACGAACTGAAAGATCAAGCTCTTCGATAGTCATATCAAGCTTGCGCTCGCGATCTTCTTCCTGGCGGTCTGAAGTTATCTCCACATCGTCAACCTTCTCGGTGAGGTTGACAAAGAGGGCAATATGAGTTTGTAAAATTTTGGCAGCGAGTGTGATCGCTTCATCCGGCCTGATGCTGCCATCGGTCCAAACTTCGAGGGTCAGCTTATCGAAGTCGGTGATCTGCCCAACCCTTGTATTTTCGACCTTATAGTTCACTTTTCGGATCGGAGAAAACATAGAATCGACGGGGATAACCCCGATGGGCTGCTGGGAAAGTTTGTTCCTTTCCGCCGGCACGTAACCTCGTCCGTTCTGGGCAGCCATCTCCATAAACAGCCTGGTGTTGTCTTCCAAAGTGCAGATATGATGATCTTCATTAAGAATCTCCACATCGGAAGGGGCTTTAATATCTCCGGCCTTTACTGAACCGGCTTTGTCTGTATCGATAATTAAAGTCTGCGGTTCATCTGAGTAGATCTTTAATGATACAGCCTTTAAATTTAAAATTATCTCGATCGTATCTTCAAGAACCCCGGCCAGTTTGGAAAATTCATGCAGGGCTCCATCAAACTTGACATTAGTAATTGCCGCTCCCGGCAGGGAAGACAAAAGAATCCTGCGCAGCGTATTGCCAAGGGTTATGCCATAACCTCTTTCGAGGGGCTCGACTACAAAACAGCCGTAGTTACTCTGGTCGTCTTTTTTAACATACTCTATTTTCGGCTTTTCAATTTCAATCATAACTTATCCCTTTTACCCTCCTTGCTTGATATATTGAGGGTGCACATTTCTTAAATTATCTTGAATATAGCTCCACGATCAGGTGCTCGGTAACCGGCACATCAATTTCATCACGCCGAGGGATGCGGATTACCCGCCCTTCCATCTTTTCATGATCCACATCCAGCCAGTCAACCACACCCTGCTGTTCTCTGGCTTCGTTAATCAGCTTGAAAACAGGCTTATTCCTGTTTTTCTCCCGCACAGCAATCACATCACCGTCCCTGGTCAGATAGGATGGTATATCGACCTTACGTCCGTTGACCTGGAAATGGCCATGGTTGATCAGTTGCCTCGCTTCAGAACGAGACCTGGCCAGCCCGAGACGATAAACAACATTATCCAGCCGGCTTTCCAAAAGTTGAAGCAAAATTTCACCGGTTACTCCTTTGCGTCGGTCAGCCTCCTCAAAATAACGGCGGAACTGCCTTTCCATCACTCCGTAGATACGGCGTGCTTTTTGTTTTTCACGCAGCTGCAGGCCATACTCAGAAAATTTCTGGCGGCCCTGGCCATGCTCTCCAGGTGGGTATGCATGGCGCACCACTGCACATTTATCAGTATAACAGCGATCCCCTTTCAGGTATAGCTTTTCCTTTTCTCTGCGACATAAACGACAAACTGCTTCTGTATGACGTCCCATTTCGGATCAGGTTGCACCTCCTTCAATCATATATTTCTAAACTCTCCGTCTTTTTGGTGGACGGCACCCATTATGCGGTATCGGGGTAACATCTTTTATGGCATTAACTTCAAGGCCGGCAGCCTGGAGGGAACGGATAGCCGCTTCACGACCGGCTCCCGGTCCTTTAACATATACTTCGACCTGCCTCATACCATGCTCCATAGCTACTTTGGCCGCCGCTTCCGCGGCAAGCTGTGCGGCAAAGGGAGTCGATTTGCGGGACCCCTTGAAGCCCACATTGCCGGCACTGGACCAAGATATACCATTTCCGTCGACATCAGTTATGCTGATAAAGGTATTGTTAAAAGTCGACTTAATATGAGCAACCCCTCGCTCAATATTTTTTCTTTCCCGGCGCTTGGTGCGGGTGGTTTTCTTCTTAACCAATTTTTTTCAGTTCCTCCCTTCTGGATCCGCTTATTTTTTGCGGCGGACACCGACAGTTTTACGCGGTCCTTTGCGGGTCCGAGCATTATTTTTCGTTTTCTGCCCCCGTACCGGCAGGCCACGGCGATGTCTGATGCCGCGGTAACAGCCGATCTCGACCAGGCGCTTGATATTTAAAGCTACTTCTCGACGCAGGTCTCCCTCGACGTTATAATTCTTGTCAATGAATTCGCGCAGCCGGCTGAGCTCATCTTCAGTCAGATCTTTGACCCTGGTATCGGGGCTCACCCCGGTATGAGATAAGATATCGGTTGCACGGTTTCTTCCAATACCGTAAATATAGCTCAGCGCAATCTCCACTCTCTTGTCACGCGGTAAATCTACACCTGCAATTCTGGCCAAGCGATAAGCACCTCCTTAGTTAAAATCCTCCTGTTTACAATAATTCCGGTTGGCATAATTTTATTCTTACCCCTGTCTCTGCTTGTGTTTGGGGTTTTGGCAGATAACCACAACCCTGCCCTTGCGCCGGATTACCTTGCATTTTTCACACATCTTCTTTACTGAGGGCCTCACCTTCACGGTAACATGACCTCCTTACTTATAACGATAGGTAATGCGCCCCCGAGTTAAATCGTAAGGCGATAGTTCAATCAGAACCCGGTCGCCCGGCAGAATGCGAATGAAGTTCATCCGGATTTTCCCGGAAACATGTGCCAGAACCTTATGCCCATTCTTGAGCTCGACCCTGAACATGGCATTCGGCAGCGGTTCGACTACAGTTCCTTCTACTTCCACTACATCTTTTTTCTTACTCATGCACTCATTTAAACCTCCTCATCGGGGGTTCCTGTATTATTAAGCAGTTCACTGATAAACCGAATTATCTGGCCGTCGGTGATGCGCTTTTTCCCAAAAAGTGCTTCGTCATCCACACCGCGGTCATAATGCTGCAGGTGGATTTTATTTTTTTTCTTCGGCTTATGGGCAGTGCGATTACGCCCATCCACCAGCAACACATATTTCTCGTTGAGTTCCTTCAGCACCAGGTAGTGTTTTCCTTTGTCGCGGCCGGCCAGTGAACGAACCAGTTGCCCCGATTTCAATTCTACCAATGCTTTACCTCCTCTCAGTTTATCTCTGAAGAGGTCAGGATCTCGGGACCATTTTCACCGAGCGCCACAGTATTCTCAAAATGGGCAGACAAACTCCCGTCAGCAGTCACAACTGTCCACTGGTCCTGAAGGACCTTAACTTCCCATGTGCCAGCATTGACCATCGGTTCTATAGCAATTACAATGCCCCGCTGCAGAAGTAGCCCGCGTCCTGGAGGGCCAAAATTGGGAACCTGTGGTTCTTCATGTAATTCCTGACCGATGCCGTGCCCAACATAATTACGGACAACGGAACAATTATTTTTTTCGACATAAGCCTGGACAGCATACGAAATATCGGACAGCCTGTGGCCTTCCTGCATCGCTTCTATCCCTTTTTGCAAAGAGATCCGGGTGACATCGATTAATTTCTGCGCCCGGGCAGATATTTTGCCAACACCAAAAGTAGCAGCGCCGTCACCGTAATAACCCTTCAGACGGGTGCCGACATCAATGCTGATTATATCGCCCTCTTCTAACCGGCGCAAGCCGGGAATGCCATGCACAACTTCATTATTGACCGAAGCACATATGGAAGCCGGAAAATTATGATACCCGAGGAAAGCCGGTTCGGCACCAAAACTGCGAATGCACTTATCGGCAATTTTGTCGAGCATCCCCGTGGTAATCCCAGGTTTGATCACCCGACTCATTTCCTGCAGAACTTCACCAACTATTTTGTTTGCGTCCCGCATCAATTCAATTTCACGTGCTGATTTTAATTTAATCATAAGCTCCCTTTTTTACTTCATAAATCCCCGATAACTGCGCATCAGCATATGGCTTTCGATTTGCTTGAATGTTTCCAGAACCACCCCGACCACAATGATCAGGCCGGTCCCGCTGAATATAATATTCATACCGGTTATCCGCTCAAGGATAAGCGGAAAAACAGCAATAAAAGCCAGAGCAAAAGCCCCTGCCGTGGTAAGCCGTGAAGTCACGCGAGCCAGGTAATCGGCTGTCGGCCTTCCAGGCCGAAGCCCGGGGATAAATCCACCGTATTTTTTTATATTGCCTGCTACCTGAAATGGATCAAACTGAACCGCCGTATAAAAATAGGTAAAGAGAATTATTAGAATCATATATAAAACCAGGGTCAGATTTGTGCCCCATCCAAGAGCGACGGCTATCTTCTCGGCAATGGGATGCTGAATAAAACTGACCAGGGTCTGCGGAAAACTGAGGATTACCGAGGCAAAAATAACCGGTATAACCCCTGCCTGGTTTACTTTCATCGGAATATGCGTGGCCTGACCGCCATACATGCGACGCCCGACCACCCTTTTGCTGTATTGAACGTTGATACGGCGCTGCCCCTGATCGAGGGCAATAATACCGACAATCAGAGCAAGCAACATCAACATAACTACAATAATGGTCAGCATATTAATCTGGCCAAACCGATATTGCTCCACTGCCATGGCCACCCCGATGGGGAAACCGGCTACAATACCGGCAAATATAATCAGCGATATGCCGTTACCTATTCCTTTCTCGGTAATCAGTTCACCCATCCACATCAGAAAAGCCGTCCCGGCAGTCATTGAAATTATAATAGTCGCGTAGGATAGAAAACTTTTATCAACAACCGCTTCACCGGCAATAACCGTAGACAAACCAAGCGCCTGGATCAGGGCAATTACCACTGTCCCGTATCGCGTAATCTGAGTAATCTTTTTACGCCCCTCGGGTCCTTCCTGGCTCCATTCCTTCAGTTTGGGAATGACAATAGTCAACAGGTTCATAATAATAGACGCGTTAATGTAGGGCATAATCCCCAGAGCAAATATAGTAAAATTCTCCAGATTGCCTCCACCAATAATGTTGACAAATCCGAAGATGGTATCTCCCTGGAAAAATTCTGCCAGCACGGTTGGATCAACCCCAGGCACGGGTATAGACGAGCCCACCCGAAAAACCACAAACATGGCCAGGGTAAAAAGGATTCGCTCCCTTAATTCTTTGATCCGCCACGCTGTCCGTATTGTTTCCAGCAATTTAGATCACCTCTGCCTTCCCACCGGCTGCTTCTATCTTCACCCGGGCCTGTTTACTGAAATGATTGGCATGGACTTCCAGTTTGCGATCCACTTCTCCGTTTCCTAGGACTTTCAGGGGATCACGCAGATTGCTGAGCAATCCTGCTTCCTGCATAAGCTCCGGGGTAATAATGGTCCCTTCTTCAAATTTATTCAGATCTTCTACGTTAACAATGTTCCACTTCTGTTTGTAAATATTAGTAAACCCGCGTTTTGGCAAACGCTGAAAATAGGGCATCTGGCCACCCTCAAATCCACGCCTTATACCCGAGCCCGACCTGGATTTCTGACCTTTCTGGCCGCGGCCAGCCGTTTTACCCAAACCCGAGCCGATACCTCTTCCTTTACGTTTAGCCGCTTTCCTGGCTCCCTCAGGAGGCCTTAAATCGTGTAAACGCATCGGTTCTACACCTCCCTCTAAAAAGCTGCTGTGATCATTTGACTGTTTCAACATCAATCAAGTAATGCACCGTATTTATCATACCCCTGATTACCGCATTATCTTCATGGTCCACTGTCTGGCCAACTTTTTTCAAGCCCAGTGCCCTTATGGTCCGGCGGTGATTCGGCTTGCGGGACAGTGGACTGCGGGTCAGAGTAATGCGAATATTTTTTGCCATGTTTTTTACTCTCCTTAACCGAGCAGCTTCTCTACTTCAATTCCGCGCAGAGAACTGACTTCTTCAACCCTTTTAAGCGATTTTAAGCCTGCCAGTGTGGCATGGACTATATTAATAGCATTGGACGAGCCGAGAGATTTGGTTAAAACATCTTTCACTCCGGCCGATTCCAGGACCGCACGCACCGGTCCACCGGCGATAACACCGGTTCCTTCGGAGGCTGGTTTAAGTAGAACCCGCCCGGCTCCAAAACGGCCGATTACGGGATGGGTGATCGTTGTTCCGGACATGGGAACCCGAATCAGGTTCTTCTTGGCCGCTTCGATGCCTTTGCGGATTGCTTCCGGCACTTCGCCTGCCTTGCCCATTCCGGCTCCTACCACTCCGTTTTCATCGCCCACAACAACCAGGGCGCTAAAGCTGAACCGGCGCCCACCTTTGACCACTTTGGCCACGCGGTTGACCTTAACCACTTTTTCCACCAATTCCTGGGATGGTTCGATTTTGGACACCCCTGTAATTCCCCCTTTCTAGAAGTTTAACCCGCCCTCACGGGCTCCTTCGGCTAATTCTTTAATCCGACCATGATAAAGGTATCCACCACGGTCGAATACAACATCTTTTATGCCCCTGTCGATAGCTTTCCGCGCCAGCAGTGCTCCCACTTTACGGGCCGCTTCGCGGTTGCCGCCGTAAGAAAGCTCGGATCTCAGTTCAGGATCCAGGCTGGAGGCGGCTGCCAGGGTTGTTCCGGACTGGTCATCGATCACCTGGGCATAAATATGTTTACTGCTGCGAAAAACATTCAGGCGGGGGCGTTCCGGGATACCTGTAATTTTCCTCCGTACTCTCCGGTGACGCCGCTTCCGGCTGATCAATCGTGTTTTTGCCTTTAGCACTATTTCACACCTCCAGGCGACTATTTGCCCGCTTTACCGACTTTCTGGCGGACTAATTCATTGGTGTAACGAATACCTTTACCCTTGTACGGCTCAGGCGGGAAGGTCCTGCGTATAACAGCCGTCAAGTTTCCTACCGCCTGTTTGTCAATACCTTTGACAATAATTTTTGTCGGCGCGGGTACTTCAATTTCCATATTTTCTCCCGGATCAAAAACAACCGGGTGAGAATAGCCAACATTCAGGACCAGTTTTTTGCCCTGCAGCGCTGCTTTGTAACCAACTCCGACCAGCTCCAGACTCTTGGTGTAACCTTCGGTTACTCCTTTGACCATGTTGTTGATCAGGGTGCGGGTTAAACCGTGGAGCGCCCTGTGCCGGGGATTGTCAGACGGGCGTTTAACATGAATCAAGTCTCCCTCTCGTTCGACAATCATCTCCGGTGGCAATACAATAGCAATCTGCCCCTTAGGGCCCGTTACGGCAATATTTCTTCCGTCTATCTGCACCTCTACTTTGTCGGGTACAGTAACAGGTTTTCTGCCGGTTCGTGACATCTGTGAACCTCCTTGCTATGCTACCAGATATAGCATAAGACTTCGCCGCCGGTACCCGTTTCCCGGGCCTGGCGATCACTCATCAAGCCCTGTGAAGTTGAAATAACGGCCATGCCGAGACCTCCCAGGACTTTTGGTAGTTCGTCTTTTTTGACATAAACTCTTAAGCCGGGTTTACTGATCCTTTTCAGGCCGCTGATTATTCTTTCCTGATTGGGCCCATACTTAAGCTGAACACGCAGGATACCCTGCTTGTCATCCTTGACAAATTCATAATCCTTAATAAACCCTTCCTGCTTCATAATGGCGGCGATTGAACGCTTCACATTCGAAGCGGGAATTACGACAGTTTTATGCCGCACGTTGTTGGCATTACGCACCCGTGTCAGCATATCGGCAATCGGATCTGTCATCATTGGCAGTAATAACCTCCTCTCATTCTTTCACCATCTACCAACTGGCTTTTTTAACCCCCGGAATTTTTCCTTCGTTGGCCAGACGACGAAAGCAAAGGCGGCACAGACCGAATTTACGCAGATAAGCCCTCGATCGGCCGCAAATTCGGCAACGATTATAGCTGCGAACTGCAAACTTGGGCTCTCTTTTGGCCTTGGCAATTAACGATTTCTTGGCCATCCTTTCCCTCCTTAACCTGTTGCGAACTTTTTGAGCCTTAGGCCGCCCGGAAAGGCATACCCATCAAAGCCAAAAGCTCGCGTGCTTCTTCATCGCTCCCGGCAGTGGTCACAATGGTAATGTCCATGCCGAGAATTCTTTCCACCTGACTGTATTCAATCTCCGGGAAAATAAGCTGTTCCTTGATCCCGATAGTGAAATTGCCGCGCCCATCGAACGAATGCGGCGATATTCCCCGAAAATCCCTGACTCTCGGCAGTGCAATGTTAAAAAGCTTGTCGAGAAAATCGTACATCCGAATTCCCCGCAAGGTCAATTTGCAGCCGATGGGCATTCCTTCACGCACCTTGAAACTGGCCACCGAACGGCGTGCTTTAGTTATAATCGGCTTTTGACCGGTTATGATCGAAAGGTCATTAACCGCTGCATCCAGTATTTTCGGGTTTTCTTTGCCTTCACCCAGCCCCATATTGATAACCACTTTCTCGATCCGCGGCGCCTGCATTATATTCTTGTAAACAAACTGTTTCGCCAGGGCGGGCCTGACTTCTTCAAGATATTTTTTCTTCATCCTTGACATCTCTACGCATTAACCCTCCTTACTTATCCAGCGCTTCACCGCACTTGCGGCAGGTTCGGACCATAATATCGTCGGCCAGCGCTTTTTTGGCCACTCTGGTCGGTTTGCCGCAGGACGGACAGATAACCATAACCTTCGATGCGGGAAAAGCCGCTTCCATTTCCCTAATTCCTCCCTGGGGCACCTTGCGGGTTGGCTTGGCATGCTTTTTAATCATGTTGATGCCTTCCACCTTCAACTTGCCCAGGCGGGGGAATGTGGCAATCACTTTACCTTTTTTCCCTTTATCTTTGCCGGAGAGAACAACTACTTTGTCTCCCCGACGAACGGACATTTTTTTCATTTCCACCGGTTATTCGCCACCTCCATACTGAACATCTAAATCACTTCTGGCGCCAGGGAAACAATCTTCATAAAATCCTTATCCCTCAGCTCACGGGCAACGGGACCAAAAATTCGGGTCCCACGCGGATTATTCAGTTCATTAATAATCACAGCCGCATTTTCATCAAAGTGAATATGCGAGCCGTCTTTTCGATTCAGGCTGCTTGCAGTGCGTACAATAACCGCCCGCACCACTTCACCTTTTTTCACCACTCCACCCGGGGTGGCTTCCTTAACCGAAGCAACAATAATATCGCCTATCCGGCCTGCTTTGCGCTTCGATCCTCCCAAGATCCTGATGCACAGGATCTTTTTTGCTCCCGAGTTGTCGGCTACATTTAAGATGGTTTCGTTTTGAATCATCGTTGCCTCTCCTTTCATCCTCTTCCCGATCGGCAATTCGAAAAGAGAATTTACAGCTTCGAGCGCTGCACAATCTCCACCAGGTTCCACCTTTTATCTTTACTCAGGGGCCTGGTTTCCATAATTTTTACTACATCTCCTACTCGGGATTCATTTGCTTCATCATGAAACTTGTAATTTTTTGTCCGGCGGACGATCTTACCGTATAAGGGATGGCGGGTCACTCTTTCTACCGCAACCACCCTCGTTTTGTCCATTTTGTCGCTGATCACCCGGCCGCTGCGGACCTTTCGTTTTGTTGTATCCAAACCGATGGGCCTCCCTTCATCTTCAAACTCAGCTTAAGGCCCGTTCCCTGAGCACGGTTTTAACCCGGGCAATACTGCGGCGGACCTCTTTAATACGCATCACATTTTCCAACTGACCGGTGGCTTGCTGGAAACGAAGGTTAAAAAGCTCTTCCTTTAATTCTTTAACCCTGTCCTCCAGCTCCTGTTCATTTAGCTCACGCACTTCTTTTATTATCATTCGGCTACACCACCTGTTTCAGCTCTTCTAACAAACTTGGTTTTGATAGGTAATTTATTGGCGGCCAGTCGCATTGCTTCCTTGGCCACGTCTTCTTCCACTCCGGCCAGTTCAAACATAATCCGGCCCGGTTTGACCACTGCCACCCAGTATTCCGGGGCGCCTTTACCTTTACCCATCCTCGTTTCAGCCGGCTTTTCAGTTACCGGCTTATCGGGAAAAATACGGATCCATACTTTTCCGCCCCTTTTGATAAATCTGGTCATGGCAATACGCGCTGCTTCGATCTGCTGGCTGGTAATCCATGAAGGTTCCAGAGCCTGCAGGCCAAATTCACCGTACTGCACTGCCGTACCGCCCTTGGCCCGGCCCTTCATACGACCGCGATGCTGGCGGCGATATTTTACCCGCTTAGGCATTAACATTGCTGTCTACCTCCTCCGCAGGCTTTTCTACACCCGGCTTGGCGGGTAAAATTTCTCCCTTGTAGATCCAGACTTTCACACCGATCCGCCCGTAGGTGGTTTTTGCCTCGGTAAAGCCGTAGTCGATATCGGCACGCAGCGTCTGCAGGGGAACTGTTCCTTCATGGTAATTTTCATTACGAGCCATTTCGGAACCGCCCAGACGTCCGCTGCAGGCAATTTTTACACCTTTGGCTCCGTTGCGCATAGCCCGGAAAACGGCCTGCTTCATCGCCCTTCTAAACGCTATTCGCCGTTCGAGTTGCTGAGCAACGCTTGCTGAAACCAGGGTTGCGTCCAGTTCAGGCTTTTTAATTTCAATAATATTTAAGTGCACTTTCTTATCGGTCATCGCTTCCAGCTGCTTGCGTAGTTCTTCAACACCGGTGCCGCCGCGGCCGATCACCATACCGGGTTTGGCAGTGTGAATGTTGATCCGCAAATTGCTGGCAGCCCGCTCAATCTCAACACGTGAAAGCGAAGCGCCTTCAAGCTTCTTCTGAATATACTTCCTGATTTCCAGATCTTCATGCAACAGCTCCTTGTAGTTCTTTCCGGCAAACCAGCGAGCATCCCAATCGCGTATAATTCCAATCCGGAAACCGATGGGGCTTACTTTTTGTCCCACTATTTGACCCCCTTTCTTTCTTTGACTACAACCGTTATATGGCTGGTCCGTTTTAAGATCAGAAAACGCCTGCCCCTGGCCCGGGGTTGAACCCTTTTCATAGTCGGCCCCTCATCAACATAAGCCCGATCAATGTAGAGCGTTCCCCTGTTCAGTTCCAGGTTATTCTCGGCATTGGCCGCCGCAGAATTTACCACCTTGGCCACAACCGATGCAGCCCGCCGCGGCGTATACCGCAATATGCTCAGCGCTTCATCAAGATCTTTGTTGCGAATTAAATCGACAACGGCCCTCACTTTACGCGGCGCCAGGCGCACGTAACGGGACTGTGCTTTTGCTTCCATAAATATTCCTGCCTCCTCTGCCCTACTTCAAGCTGATAGAGCGTTCGGTATGGTGCCCGTGCCCCCGGAAGGTGCGGGTCGGAGCAAATTCGCCCAGTTTATGCCCAACCATATCTTCACTGATAAAAACCGGCACATGACGTCGTCCATCGTGAACGGCAATTGTATGCCCGACCATATCGGGGAAGATGGTTGAACGGCGGGACCAGGTTTTAATAACCTTTTTTTCTCCCTTTTCGTTCATCTGTTCAATTTTTTTCATCAGGCTGGCCTCAATATAGGGGCCTTTCTTCAGTGAACGCGACAATTTATGTCAACCTCCCTTTCAGGCGGAAAAAAGATTTAAACTACATCAAAATGGCCTAAATCGTTTCCTCCTGTTACTTCTTACGGCGACGGACAATAAGCCTGTCCGAACTCTTATTTTTCTGGCGGGTTTTGTACCCCAGGGTCGGTTTGCCCCAGGGAGTAACCGGCCTCTTTAAACCGATTGGCGCCCTGCCTTCACCGCCACCATGGGGATGATCACAGGGGTTCATAACCGAACCGCGAACAGTCGGTCTTTTGCCAAGCCAGCGGTTTCGGCCTGCTTTGCCAACAGTCAGGTTTTCATGTTCAATATTACCAATCTGTCCAACGGTTGCCCGACATTCCAAAGGAACAAGGCGTACTTCACCCGAGGGCAACCGCAGATGTCCCATCTTGCCTTCCTTAGCCGCCAGCTGGGCGGCTGCTCCGGCGGAACGTGCCAGCTGTCCGCCGTACCCGCGCTTCATTTCTATGTTGTGAACAAAGGTGCCCACAGGTATAGAACTGAGGGGCATGGCATTGCCGGGTCGAACTTCCACTCTTTCTCCCGAAACGACAGTCTGTCCGGCGCGCAATCCAAGAGGGGCCAGAATATATCTCTTTTCACCGTCAGCGTAATACAGCAGAGCAATATTGGCCGAACGGTTGGGATCATATTCAATTCCGGCTACCTTGGCCGGAACTCCGTCTTTATCACGTTTAAAGTCAATAATCCGGTAACTACGTTTGTGGCCGCCACCATGATGACGTACTGTTATCCTGCCATAAGAGTTACGGCCTGCTTTTTTCTTCAACGGAGCCAGGAGTGACTTTTCCGGCTCATTCTTGGTAATCTCATCAAACGTCGATACAGTGGCAAACCGCCGACCCGGCGAAGTGGGTTTAAAATGTTTAACAGCCATTCAGTACTCCCTCCTTCTACTAGCGGTTTTCAAACAGCTCGATCGGTTTGCTGCCTTCGGCCAGTGTAATAACCGCTTTTTTCCAGCTGGGCTGCTTACCCTCCGGGTAACGGCCCAGGCGTTTTCTTTTGCCCTTGTAGTTAATAGTATTGACTGCCTCAACTTTTACTTCAAAAATTTCTTCAAGGGCTCTTTTAATTTCAATCTTATTTGCCTTGCCCGAAACGACAAAAGTATATTTACTCTCTTCCATCAGGTCAGAAGATTTTTCGCTGATCAGGGGACGGATTATAATATCTCTTGCATCTTTCATCCGCCGAACACCTCCTCAACCTGCTGCAGTGCTTCGCGGCTCATAACCAGATAATTATAAGTAAGGATATCGAGCACGTTGAGCTGCCGCGCAAGAATTGTTTTTACCTTTGGCAGGTTGCGAGACGCCAGAGTCAGATTGTTATCGGACGCAGCACTGACAAGCAGAGCTCCTCCGCTGATTTTAAGTTTGTCCAAAATGGCGACAACTTTCTTGGTCTGCGGCGCATCTACACCAAAATCGTCGATTACCATCAGCTTGCCTTCGTTGACTTTGTCGCTGAGAGCTGTCTTTAAAGCAGCCCGTCGCATTTTTTTCGGTACTTTCGTTCCAAAATCGCGCGGTTGAGGTCCGAAAACAACACCTCCGCCGCTCCAGATGGGAGAACGGGTGCTTCCATGACGGGCCCTACCGGTTCCCTTTTGCGGCCAGGGCTTGCTGCCGCCGCCCCGCACTTCGCTACGGTCCTTGCTAGACGCCGTACCATGCCGGCGGCGGGCCGCCTGCGACACCGCAGTTTGGTAAAGAGCTCCTTTTTTCAGCGGCGCCCCGAAAAGTGCGGCCTGGACTTCGATCTCGTCCACCTGCTCGCCGTCTTTATTGTAAAGTGATATCTTGGGCATATTCAGGGCATCTCCTTTCTATGGGTTTTCCGATTACTTATTCTTAACCGATTCCTTAACCTCAACCAGGCCGCCTCTTGGGCCGGGCACGGAACCTTTGACCAGGATGATGTTTTTCTCAGCATCGGCTTCTACTACGAAGAGGCCCTGCACGGTGCGGCGCCAGCCTCCCTTGCGACCGGGAAGCTTGCGTCCTTTAAATACACGCGCCGGTGCGACAGCGCCCAGCGAACCGGGTCCACGGTGATAGTGTGAGCCATGTGTTTTGGGACCTCTGCTGAAACCCATTTTTTTAATCGAGCCTGTAAATCCTTTACCCCTGGCCACGGCGCTGATATCGACATAATCACCGGCGGAAAACAAATCGGCTTTTATTTCCTGTCCCGGACTATACCGGGTAAGATCG
>JAGYMW010000120.1 GCA_018400435.1 Bacillota bacterium
CCGGGCCGCCTTCAATATTCTCAAATGAATGGAATTCTACTTCTTCCGCCGTCCCTGCATTCGCGGGGTCAGTAATCCGGCCGCTGCTGCTGCCATCGATCAGGTAATCCCTGCCTGCTTCGGGGCCAATCAAGGTATCGTCAAAAAGGCTGCTGCCCTTAAATATATTGATATTCGCATAACTGATCAGGCCTGTCGCTTCAAACAGGGGCAGGTTAACGTTTACCCCTTCGCCGTAGCCGCTGTAATCGAGGCTGTTGTTGCCGCCGAGGCCGTCGATGGTCCCTTCGATCGCCCCATCATTGTTGAAGGCAAAGCTATCATCTCCGCCCCCTCCGACCAGGTCGATTACATGGATGCCGCTGTCGATGATAAAAGTGCTGCCAAGTTCGCTGCCTGTGATCAGGCCAATCCCGCTGAAATTAACGCTGCCGCTGGCACCCTGGGCGCTGCCGGGAACCAGGTGGATTTCAAGGGCACTGCCGGCTCCGCTGAAATCGAGCAGATCACTACCGGATCCTTCGACGTTATTGCCAACCCCGAAGCTGCCGTAGAAGCAGTAGGTATTGATCCCGCCGCCGCCGGTAAGAAGGTCCGATCCTTCTCCACCTTCAAAGATATTATCCAATTCATTACCGGTCAGCTGGTCGTCAAGCGGGGAACCTTTGATGTTGGTTATGTCAAAGAGCATTTCCTCTGCTTCTCCCCCAACACCGGTAGCCAAACCGTCATCCAGGTTAACAATGACCCCTTCTATCAAATAATTGGTGTAATCAAGCCAGTTAACTCCGCCGCCACCGTCAATAATGCCATCCAGTGTCCCCCGGTAAACCGTCCCGGTGAAGTCTGATTCAGAGTAATAGGCAAAGAGATCGTCGCCCTCACCGCCGACCATATTTTCAATATTAGTGAAAGCAATCTCCAGGGTAACCGGCATATCGTTTTCAATAAATTCAAAGCTAACCTCACCGGAGTTGTTGCCGGTAATTCTGAATTCAGTGCCGCCGTCCGAACCAGTCAGTGAATCACTGTAAGCACTGCCGATGAGCAGGGCAATATTTGAAAAGCCGCCCAGGTTGATAATGCTGTCCGGGCTGGTGACATTCATCAGGTTGAGGTCAAATGTAACTGGGGAATCGTAATCGCTGTAATCGAGGGTATTATCCCCTTCGCCCCCGTTTACAGACCCGGACAAAGTCCCGGCCCCCTCAAATTTGAACAGGTCATTCCTGTTTCCGCCAATAATGGAGAAGGGAGCGGGATCGTCCCCGGGTGCGGTGATAATAAAGGTATCAGCCCTGTCGCTGCTGGCCAGGAATTCAACTTGTTCCAGTTCGAATTCAGCCCCGTTGTAGATAACGTTGCCGCCGCCGGTCAGTTCCCAGGTGCTCCTCACATCCATGCTGACCAGTACATCTTCCTCCGTGCTGCCGCCAGCAATCAGGTTAATGTTGTGGAAGCCCAGGGGCACCGCTTCACTGCTGCCGGAAATTCCCCGACCGTCGCCGATGCCGGTAATGACAAATTCATGGGCCACTGTCCAGGCTGAGAAATCGAGGGCGCTGTCGCTGTCCCGCCCGTCGATTACCCCGATCAGGGAAGCACCGTCGGCAAAAACAAAGACCGACTGTGACGCGGCATCTTCACTGCCGAGAAGGCGGAATACCTGGTCCCCGTATAATTCAAACCTTGTTACCGCGGTCTGTGCACCTATCAGCTCGGTCACTCCGGTAAAAATTATCGATCTCTCTTCGCTGTCATAGCGGGCTTCCTGATCGAGAATAAATGCTGAAGGAGCATCAATGGCCATCAGTGAATCGCCAAGGTTGGTCCCCCGGTAGGACGAAATATTCCTGAAATCGACAACAGTGCTACCGCCTGATCCAGCTGAACCGTCGAAGCCCGCAAATTCAGCCGGACCGCTCAAGTTAACTATCACCTTATGCTCCAGCCCCAGGAGATCGAGCAGGTTAACACCGCTGCCGCCGTCTATAATCCCCGTTAAGCGGGCATCTTTCCCGAAGATGAAGCTGTCATCGCCGGAACCGCCGGCCAGGTTAAAGTCCTGCGTTCCCTCAATGACAAACACTGTTCCGGCACTGCCGCCGATCAGCTCACTGAACCCGGTAAAAACTATGCTCTGCCCTTCCGCTTCAAAACGGGCATCCTGGTCGAGTATATAGGTCCCCGGGGAATCGATCGCTTTGATCGTATTACCGGTACCGCCCGTTTCAATGCTGTTAATATTATTGAAACCGGCCGGGAGGCTGCTTTCCGTTCCATTGAAGCCACTGCTACCGACTTCGGTGAGCACCACTGACCGGGCGGTGCTGTAAGCCGTTAAGTCAAGGGTATTGTCCCCGCCCTGCCCGTCAACCAGGCCGTCATAGACCAGCCCGTCAGCCAGGCTGAACAGGTCATCCCCGCTGCC
>JAGYMW010000121.1 GCA_018400435.1 Bacillota bacterium
CAACAGCTGTGCTTCAGAATAAAAATCTTCATCAGGCTCTACCTCTGACAGATATTCTACGGCTTCATCAGGTTCACCGAGCAGGTATAAAGCTCTGCCTATTAAGAAGTATAGCGGCTTGCTGGAACCGAGAACAGATTCCATCTGTGCTGCAAGGGTCCCTATTTCGACAAAATATTTTTCTGCTTCTGACTTATTATTGATGTCTATAAGATACTCAATCAAACTGAGGCGCGTCCAGGCAGTCTGGACATATAGCGAATCCTCAAAGGGTTTCAGTTCAACAGCCCGGTCAAGATAAGAAATTCCTTCTTTCGCATCAACATAACTGAACAGCAAAGTGCCGTAGCGACTGACATAACTGGGGTTATAAGGTTCAAGTTCATAAGCTTTTTCTGCCATATAAAGGGCGTTTTCAAGGTTAGCCGGATGCTGCGTCCTGTTAAATCTTTCTTCTTCCAGCACTCCCAGATTGTGATAGTTCTCTGCCCTTAACGGATCCAGGCGGACAGCCCTTTCCAGTTCAATCGTCGCTTTTTTAAGATTGCCTGCTTCCATCAGCTCCTGGGAATGCCATGTCGCTATGAGTCCGCTGTACAGATTTATGGTAAAAACAAATAAACCGAGGCCAATGATTGTGGCAATGATGCCAACTATTAAACCGTACCGACCCCTGGAATGAGCTTCATTATTAGTCTCTTTTTCTTTCCTTTTAAACCAGTTATTTTGATCAAGACTTCTGCCTGCTCCAAGAAAAACAACCAAATAAATACCTACGGCCATGAGAGAAAAATTCCAATCTATAGTGCTGTGAGCTCCCAGCGCAGCTACCGGGATAAAAGCAGCTGTCCAGTACTGCCAGAGGCGCGGTGGGGCTTTCTTTATAAAGCAGTATTTTACGAAAGCAGCCCCAAAACTGATCCAGATGCCGATGAAAGCGAGAAAGCCGAAGAGCCCCGCTTCCACCCAGACCTGCAGAAAGTGATTGTGGATCTCCCTTGAACTGTAAGGCTGTTCCTGGTAAGAATGATACAGCGCCTTCCACCCACCTCCACCTGTCCCCAGGATTGGATAATCTTTAATTACTTTTACCGCATCCCGGAACAGTTCGAAACGGCGGTCCATATTGCGATTGAGAGAATAAGAATAAAGTCGCTCATAAAAACGTTCAGGGAGAACCCGGTTCTTGATAAAACGGAGTTTTTCCTGTTCTTCGCCGGAAAGAAGGGTTACCTCTCGAACCGTTACAGCCGAACGGGGATGATTATTGAAAATCTGGACTTCCAACCTGTTCATATCTTCTGCTGTTTGAAAGGTAAAGGTTCTTTCTTCCCATCCAGCGGTTGCCTCATCCAGGTAATTAAGCAGTTCCACATCCCGGTATCCAGGGACTCCTCCTAGAACACGCAGCCCCCATCCGGAAGAGGATTCTTCAGATAATGTTTCCTCAATCGCAGCGTTAACTTCCATGTTAAGCTCATACTTATCCCCGGGGGTAATATCGGTAATAACCTGTTTAATAACAATTTCTTCTGCCTGTTGATCAGCTCCTATTTCAAGATGAAGGGGAGATAGTGCCGGCAGGCCAACTAAAAAGAAAAATAACAAAACAAGAACAAGCGCTGCAGAAACAGCGAGAATTATTTTCTTTTTTCTTTTCAGCTGCAGATACCGTTCTGCCAAGTAGCCCAACATTACAGACAGGGCGGCAGCGGGAATAATGATCAGCCAGGCCCGGGCCGGGGTGCCAGAGCGGAAGATGGGATCTACCAGGAAAGCGGCAGGAACTGCAGAGACTGCAGTAGCAGAAAGGTATAAAAAGGTGCGCAATTTCTGCCCGGGTGCAGATATTACAACCAGGAGCAAAGCCAGGGGAATCAGCAGAAGCCAGGCCCCCCTAGAAAAAGTAAGCACCAGTGCTGTCAGCATCAGGGCTGCTGGAGCCAGATAAAAAAGCCTGAAACGTTTCGCAATCAGCGGGGACAGCCCGATCACCAGGAGGTAGGAAGCCATCAGGTAAGCAGCAGCGGAATTGGCGTAACCCATGGGAGAAGCAATCCTGTTGCTGGCATAAGCGCCGGCAAAATCCCAGTGCCCGGCGGGGGCTCCGAGGCTGGCAACGGTTAATACGGTGGCCGCGACCAGTAGAAGATGCAAAACGATAAAAAGTCCGGGAGGTACAGCCTGGGAGTCTGAATCCGGTTGGAAATACTCCCTGATTCCCCGCATTTTAATTTTTCCCCAGTGGCGGCATATGTCAATAGAAACAAGATAAGCAACAATATATGAGCCGATTTTTAATATTTCTTCCAGTGCCTCTCGTTTATT
>JAGYMW010000122.1 GCA_018400435.1 Bacillota bacterium
CCGGTTGTCCAGGGGATTGGCAGCTGCATCGATGACCCGCCCGAGTAGCCCATCGCCAACGGCGATATCAACCACCCGGCCGGTGCGTTTAACCCGATCACCGGAAATAATCTTTTTAGAGCTGCCAAGCATGATCACCCCTATTTCATTGCGGTCCAAGTTGAAGGCAATCCCGGTAACTCCGCCGGGGAATTCGACCAGCTCGTCGGCCTGCACCCCGGTCAAACCCGACACGCGGGCAATCCCGCTGCCGATGGAGGTGACGGTGCCGCTCTCTTCAATTTTCGGTTCGGATGAAATTTCATCGAGGGCCCGATCGACCGCCTGATCTCCATCCTCGGCAACGCCCCTCAGGACTGCCAGCAGTGAATCACTTTTCTTTCGCCGGTCGGTCATTTTCGGGCACCTCCCCCTTATCCTCCGTGCCGTCTCCCTCGATACTGATAGTTTGATCAAGTTCCTCCAGGATCTGTTCCTCCACATCCTGGAGATAGCTGTCCATGTTCCAGGCTACCCGGTAACCACCACTTTCCAGTTCCAGACCGCAGATCAGGTCGGGTTCCGACCTGGCAACAACCTCCATTTGATCGTCCCTGGAGGGTAAAAGTTCTGCCAGGGCTGTTTTAAGTTCTTTCATCTGCTTTTCGCCGGTAGCGAAAGCGCTGTGGAGGGTGACCCTGCCCTCACCGTCGGCAAGGGCACTGCGCAAGCGCTCCCGGTCTTCATCCGGCAGTCCGGCCAGCTTTTTCAGGAACTGAGACCAGGTCAGCTCCTCCAGGCGGGCATCAGCCAGGTCACTGAGGCAGCGCCGCGCTACAAGGCAGGCCTGACGGCCGATGCGGCGGCGCAGCTCATTGATAAAGGTTTCCTTTTCCCGCTCCAGATCCGCCTGCCAGCGCTTCCTCGTTTCATCAACATCATGGCGGGCTTCGTCAAGGAGCCTGTTTTTCTCCTGCTCCACTTCTTTGTGCGCACTGGCCATGATTTCTTCTTTGGTCTCTTCCAGCTCTTCGTTTTTATGGCGGTAAGCAAGGATCTCTTCTTCTGCTTCCTTTTTCCTGTCCTCCGCTGTTTTTTCGCGCTGAAGGATCTTCTGTTCCCGTTCATCCATAGACTTGATGATCGGCCCATAGAGGAAGTGGCGCAGGAGAAAAACCAGGATCAGGAAGTTAATGATCTGAAATATAATTGTGTACCAGTCAATAATCATTTTTACTCTCCCGTTCTATAAGGCATCCGGGCCATTCCCCTGTTATTGCTGAAAATAGTTCCAGAAGGGGTTGGCAAAAATAAGAATCATCGTCACCACGAAGCAGTATATAGCTGTGGATTCAATCATGGCCAGGCCAACGAAGAGAGTCCTGGTAATGGTATTCGCTTCATCGGGCTGCTGGGCTATGGAACTAAGGGCTTGCGATACAGCGCGGCCCTGGCCGAGAGCCGGTCCGACCGAACCGATGGCTATGGTCAGCCCGGCGGTGGCAATGGAGATTATACCGATCAAACTTAAACTTTCCATGTTATTTCTCTCCTTTTTTCTCTATTTCCTTGTGGACCTGGCTGGCCGAGGCAATATAGACCATGGCCAGGATGGCAAAAATATAGGCCTGGATCAAACCGGTAAGCAAGCCGAGGGCCTGCATGATGATGGGAAAAATCAGCGGTGTAATTGTCAGCAGGATGGCGACAATTACAGTGCCGCTCATCATGTTGCCATAGAGACGGACCGCCAGAGCCAGGGTGCGGCTCAGCTCCCCGATGATATTGAAAGGAAGCATGAAAAACGTGGGTTTGATATATTGCTTCAGATATTGGAGCATTCCCTGGCGGCCGATACCGAAAGCCGGCACGGCTATAAAGACACAGATGGCCAGGGCGGCAGTAGTCGACAGCGAGCTGGTCGGCGGGTTGAAACCGGGCACGATAGCCAGAATATTGGAAATAGCAATGTAGATAAACAGAGTGCCGACGAAGGGCAAATAGGGTCCCGGTTCCTGGCGGCTCACTTCCCTGATCTGGTTATTTATGGTTATGACAAGAACTTCAAGCAGGTTCTGCCAGCGGCTGAGCGGTCCGTCGGCAGTGAGCTTCCTGGTTACCAGCCAGGACCCGAAGGTCAGCAGAAAGATGACGATCCATGAAAAAAGAATGGTGGCATTGATCTTAAACCAGCCCCACTCAAAATAGACGATCGTGTCGGGATTGATAGTCAACCTGTTGTTTGGCCTCCTTTATCTTATTTTATAGGCCAGCACAGTCCGGGCCGCCAGAAAACCGAGCAGGGCGGACAGCAGGTAAGGCCAGCCGGCCTTTAAGAGAA
>JAGYMW010000123.1 GCA_018400435.1 Bacillota bacterium
TCCTGACCGTAAGCTACAGCCCGCCGCAGGTATTTGCCAACATATTCCATTGCCAGAAGGGCTACGGCATCAGTCTGGGGTTGGGCATAGGCACAGGTATAGCACTCAATGGCATGGCAAAGGGCATCCATACCGGTACCTGCAGTGATGTCGGCCGGTAGAGAAAGGTGCAGCAGTGGATCGATTAGGGCCAGGTGCGCGGCAATCAAAGGCCCGCCTACATTAAACTTATACTGGCGGTCCGGATCTGTGATCACCGCCCAGAGGGTAACCTCGCTGCCGGTGCCCGCGGTTGTGGGAATGCAGACCAGCGGTGGGATCCGCTTGCTGAGTTCTTTTTTCCCTTCTGCACATTCATATTCAAGAACCGGTTCACCGTGAGCTATTTCCACTCCAATGGATTTTGCGCAGTCCATGGAACTGCCGCCTCCCAAGGCGACCAGGCCGTCGCAACCTTTATTCCGGTAGATTTCCGTGCCGGCAGCAACAGTGGCCAGTGGTGGGTTGAAAACAACCTGATCGTAAATAACATGTTCAACCGCACTGTCCTTGAGCGGTTTGATGACCCGGTCCAGGAGACCGGCTTTGACGACCCCCTGATCGGTGACCACCAGCGGTTTTTTTACTCCCAGCAGGGCCAGCTCGTTGGGCAGGTGGTTAACTGCACCGAGAGCATGTTTCATTACAGTGGGTACTTCGAAGTAATGCAGCTTTTGTAGATCTTTCACGGGGTAAATCCTCCTTCAGAGTGAATTTATTCGGTCCAGTCAACCGGTTTGCCGGCCAACTGTTGAATCACTTTTTAGCTTTTGCCGGAAGGTGAAATATAACCGGCATTTCATCCAGGGACAGTTCTTTCAACTGTGTACCCAGGGGACGGCCTTCTTTGTCCCAGGCGCGAACGGCATAATATTCATCGAGCAGCCTTTCCAGGTCTTCACCGGGAATTTTTTCTCCTTTGTAAGGGCCGTCAGGCAATGGCTCTTCTGTGAATCTTTTCGGCAGAGTATCGTCGGTCCGGGTAAATCCTTCGCGCAGGTTGAATAAACGGATCTGATTCCAAACTCTTTCGCCCAGCTTCATGAGATCTTTGGTATCCCATGATTCTCCCACGGCTGTGGCAAGCATCTCACAGTAGGTGCTGTCCTTTATGCCATACTGGGCAAAATCGCATTTGACCAGGGTATCGAGGGCAGCCAGGTAATTCTGCAGGTGGGCGACAATAGCGCCTTTGCCTTCCAGGGCCAGCCGGTCAACAGGTTTCCCTTCCCATTCCCCGCCGCATTCATAGAGGATGGGAAAAGCGCGCTGGTGGCATCCGCCGCGGTCGGCTGTGGCCAGGGCTAAACCCATGCCCGGGACACTGCGTGGCCCCCAGGCAGGGCTTTCCAGACCCTTGACGTGAACGGCAAAATCAGACGCTACTCCGCCCATTTTTTCGGCGGCCACTTTTACCCCGTCTGCGAGCATATCGCCAGGTCCTTTTCTGGAGGCAATAGCTTCAATAAGGTAGTCTGCGGAAGAGGGATCACCGAATTTAAGTTTCATTCCTTCCGTATCAGCTGCAGTAATCAGGCCTTTTTTAAAAGCTTCAATGGCAAATCCGATTACTCCACCGGTGGACATGCCGTCCAGGCCCAGGGCATCGCACTTTTTAACCAGGTAAGCTACTTCGCGGATATTGTCAAGGCCCAGATTGCTGCCGATCAGGGCGGCTGTTTCGTATTCCACCACGTCGGAAACTACCCCCTGGTGTCGGCCGTGACGGATCTTGCCGATTTTGCCGCAGGCGATGGGACAACCTGCACAGGCCACGTTGCGCAGCCAGAATTCACTGCGCTGAGCCTGAGCGTTTAGACCCTCTGCTTTTTCAAAAATACCGTTGTAGTAGTTGTAAGCGGGGAGCAGTTGTTCTTCGTTGGCGAAATCAATTGATGCAGCTGTGCCGTCGGTGGTAAAAGAGGCGATAGTTTCATCTTCAGCCAGTTCCCGGTAAGCTCGGTCGACAGCTGCCTGGAAAGCTTCAGGATTGGCAGGAGTAACAACTTGCTCTCCCCGCAGAACGACTGCTTTTAAGTTTTTGGATCCCATTACGGCACCGGTGCCAGCCCTGCCGGCATGGCGGTTATATTCGCAGTTAATCAGGGCAAAAGAAACCATATTTTCTCCGGCTGGACCGATACAGGCGGTTTTGATGGTGTCATCGCTCAACTCGTAGCGGATTTTTTTTACTGTGCTGAAAGTGTCAAGGCCCCACAATTTTTCAGCCGAACGTATTTCCACTTTTCCATTGTCAATCCAGAGATAGACC
>JAGYMW010000124.1 GCA_018400435.1 Bacillota bacterium
TCGAGGAAATTACGACCCTGGCCCGCAAAAGAGGAATCCAGTGTGAATTTTTGCCCCGGAATGATTTTGGCCGACTTACCCATGGAATAACTTTACCGCAGGGAGTGGCAGCCCTTGTCTCTCCCTTTTCTTACCATACTCTTGATGAGCTGATCAGAATTTCCCGTTCGGCAGCCCGCCAGCCTTTTTTGTTAATGCTGGATCATGTTGAAGATCCGCAGAATCTGGGGGCTGTTATGAGAACTGCTGATGCAGCCGGGGTGCACGGTTTGATTATACCCGACAGGAGAGCAGCCGGAGTCACGGCGGCGGTTCGTAAAGCCGCTGCCGGAGCTGCGGAGCGGTTGCCGGTAGCCCTGGTGGGCAATCTCAACCGGGCGGCTGAACAATTGAAAGAGGAGGGTTTCTGGCTGTATGGAGCCGAGGCTGCAGGCGACCTGGAATATTACCGGGCCGATTATCGCCGGGCTCTGGTTTTACTTATCGGTTCGGAAGGGAAAGGAATGTCGCGACTGCTGCAGGAAAATTGTGATCAGCTGTTGACCATACCGATGCCGGGGAAAACGGGATCACTTAATTTGTCGGTGGCAGCAGCCCTCCTTATTTATACAGCCCTGGCTCAACGTGAGGGGTGGTCGTCCTGAACGGGGTAAAGGTGCCGCTTCTGATTGTCGATGGATATAATATTATCGGGACCTGGGACGAACTGAAGTCTTTGAAAAGAAGCGATATGGGCAGTGCCCGTGATCAGCTGGTGGCAGTGCTGGCCGCGTTTTGCCCCTGGACGTGGAAGCGAATAATTGTAGTATTTGACGGGCAGGAGTTTGCCTGGGATCATGTAGACGGAGTGGAAGTTGTCTTCACCGAAAGCAGAGAAACTGCCGATACCATGATTGAGCGTTTGGCTGCAGGGTTGACTGCTTCTTATACGGTGGAAGTGGCAACTTCGGACTTTGCCGAATACCGGGCCGCTTCTTCCGTCGGTGCGGTTGTATTGTCGGCCACAACCCTTCGGCAAAGGCTAAATGAACATCGGGAAAGATATCGCAGGCATCTCGGATCAACGCAGAAGAAGGGTCTGATGCTGAATAATATCCTGGCCGGATCGGTCCTCGATGCTCTTGAGAGAATACGTCGTTCCTGAGTTTTTCAGCGGGCGCCGCAATATTTCTAAAAGGAGCTAAAATGCTTGACCGTGCCGGGGTGATACGTTATAATAACTTGGAAAGTCTGCCATTATTCCACCACACGATATCCAAATGGAGGCGATCGGTGTGAGCTTTGCGGCTCATGAGTGTAAGTTCTCTTACCAGGGGGAACCCGATTTTGAATTTCGCAGTGATGAAGATATTGTACTGGAAGCAAAGGGCGGCGATGTAGTTGCTCTGGAATTTTTGATTAATAAATACAAGAATTTTGTTAAAGCTAAAGCCCGGTCCTACTTTTTAATAGGTGCTGATCGGGAAGATATTATTCAGGAAGGCATGATTGGCCTTTACAAGGCAATTCGTGATTTCAGGGGAGACAAGCTTTCCTCTTTTCGCGCTTTTGCCGAACTGTGCATTACCCGACAGATAATCACGGCAATTAAGACCGCCACCAGGCAGAAACATATTCCCTTAAATTCATATGTTTCTTTGAATAAACCCATCTATGATGAAGATTCGGACCGTACCCTGCTTGATATTCTTTCGGGCACCAAAATTACCGATCCCGAAGAACTAATGATCAACCGGGAAGAGTATAATGATATCGAATACAAGATGGGTGAAATACTGAGCGATCTTGAGTGGAAAGTTTTAACCCTCTACCTGGAAGGTAAATCTTATCAGGAAATCGCGATCGATCTTAAACGCCATGTAAAATCAATCGACAATGCCTTGCAGCGGGTTAAAAGAAAGCTGGAGCGTTACCTGGAGGTCAGGAAAACCTGATTCCACCAGCGGGTCTTAAAAGTGTTGCCGCTTTTTCACTGGTTCTTTAGTAAAGGAAAAAATTGTTTCAGCGCCGCTCACCGGGGTGCTTGCAGTTTCTTCGTGTGCCACAAAGCAGCAATCAATAATAATGATCAGCGATGTACGACGGTTGACTTTTAAGTAGGGCCAGTGTATAATCAGTATCGCTTAAAGAGCGGGTGTAGCTCAATGGCAGAGCCCTAGCTTCCCAAGCTAGTCGCGTGGGTTCGATTCCCATCACCCGCTCCAGTGACGTCGCGGGGTGGAGCAGTCTGGTAGCTCGTCGGGCTCATAACCCGGAGGTCGCAGGTTCAAATCCTGCCCCCGCAACCAT
>JAGYMW010000125.1 GCA_018400435.1 Bacillota bacterium
CGCTGAAAAAAATAGACGACAAGGTTAGTAATATATTTGTTAAAAGCATTCAAATACTCACTTAAACTCAAATGTTTACCTCTTAAATCGCTTTTGTCAGGTTCCATGTAAGCTTCAGTGTCAAGAAAATCCGCATCCACGAGGCAAGAAAAAATCATTCTAACCCATAGAGATAAATCCAGGCCATCATCAAAACGCCAGGGTGGTTGATCCGGTTTGCTGGTGTTAACTTTTTCAATTATTCCTTCAAAAATTCCAGTTAAATCTTTACACTGCTTTAATCTAAATTCGAGAGAAGCCTTAGCACTGCCCTCAGCAGCTGACCAGTCAGGCAGTCCGGCATGATGACCGGAAATACAGTAAGCAAGTAACCGGCCATAAGCTTTACCATATAACTGTTCAGCCAGCTTAGCCCCATATATAGCATGTTGTTTCTTACCGTATTGACCTTCAAGGTGTGCATCATCATATCCATAACCGCTTTGCAATTTGAGGTATTGCTGCCATTCTATTAGACTTTTCCCGGCATCATGACAAAAACCGGCAGCCTTACCCCATGAAGCAGATTCAAATTTCGCAGAAAATTGCTCCGCCAAAGCAGCAGTGCCGGTTAAGTGATCCATCAATGGATGTGGTTGCTGCCAGCTACCATTATTATTTTTTTTAACATGGGCAATAAGTTCTTCTACCATTAAGTAAACCACACATTGTGATTGATTGAATTTAATAAGTTTCGTTTATGCTGAAGTCTAAGGTGCAAGTATTAAGGGATTCTGCTAAAGTTAACAAAATCCTGCAGAATTTTGAATATAATAGGCATAGAAAAAATTGATTGACTTTAGTAATTTTTAAGTTAAGGAATATGGTTAGAGGCTACTCTTATATTATTGAGTAAAACGATGCACTCTTCCTGATCCCCTTCAATTCGAATGTAATCGCTAAATAAAAAACCTATCTATGGAATAAGGATAAAGCGAGGTGTGTAACTTTTCATTCCCCCAAGTATCATTATTGCATGGGCGGGAACCAGTATCTGCCCTTCGTGGTCATCATTATAGATTGATATTATAGAGGGGGTTTAGAACAATGAGGAAGAAACAGATTATTTACACTGCTGTTCTGCTTGTGATTGTAGTATTATTGCTGAGCGGATGCGGGAGTGATCAGAGCACCCCCGGCACGGCAGAAGCACCAAGGGTGATTCAGACCTACGGAGAGGCGGAAATAAAGGCCGAACCCGACCTGGCCAGGATAAGCCTGGCCATCCAGACCCGCGGTACAGATGCGGGCGCCGTGGCCGAAGATAATGCCCGGCTTGCCAACGCGGTTTGGGATGCGCTGCTCGGTTATGGATTAAACGAAGATGATTTAAAAACGGGCGCTTACAGCATTTACAGTTACCAGGAATGGATTGATGACAGGTTGACGGGCGAAAAGAGCCAAATGTCCTACCAGGCTGTCAATGAGATTATTATCAAGACGACCGAGCTTGAGTCGGTAGGCGAAATCATTGACCTGGCTGTCAGAGCAGGGGCTAACAATGTGAATCACGTCAACTTTGAACTTGCAGATCCGCAGGAGCTGCTGATGGAAGCTCTGGCCATGGCTGCAAAGCAGGCTTCGCTTAAGGCCGAGGCAATTGCCGGAAGCACCGGCGACTCCATCACCGGCCTTTACAGCATCAGGGAGGAAAGAACAGACTATATCCCCTTTACTGCCAGTGACAGCATGATGAAGGAAGAAGCAGAGATGGCCGCTGCGCCAACACCGATCAACCCGGACCAGGTAACAGTAAGGGCAACGGTAGTAGCTGAATACACTTTCAAGTAAACTTAAAGTTTTTCTTAAGAACCTGAAGGGGCTGCTTTTAAACAGGAAGGCAGCCCTTTTTTATCATTTTACTATTAGGCAAAAACTGATACATCTTTCGCACTACCAGGAATTTGAAGCAATTTTACTGGAGTTTATTGATTCTCTGAAAAACAGCATGAACGACAATTAAAG
>JAGYMW010000126.1 GCA_018400435.1 Bacillota bacterium
CTGAAAAAGCTGTTAACCCCTTTTTTTAAAGCCGACACGGAAAAGCTGATACAACGGGATTCCCTGGCGGATTTTCTAAAAGCTGAAGGGTCTGCCGCCATGAAGGGTACATCCCGGATAGATTTTTCCGAGCCCCTGTTAAACCAATCGATGAATGTGCTGTATATTACCGGTCTTCTTGAACGGGTGCTGATTGGGAAGGAAGAGTACGACGCCCTGCCGCCGCAGTTGCGATCCGGATATCGCACAGATGAAAAGACGGAAGGGATGCAGAGTCAGCTTGTGCGGATAACCGAGCTCAATGCATTTCTTAAAGATACGGCGCCGGGCATCCAGAATCAGGCGGACTCCTGGTTTGCCCTGGCCCCCCTGATCGGAGAGATGGGCGCCCTGGTGTATCGTGTTGATACAGCAGATATGAAAGACGAGTTCACTGCTCGGATGGATGAACTCAACCATAGTTTTCAGCTCTTTGTGGAGCATGGCTATTGGTCCCTCCATTCACTGAGCGGCCGCCGCCATCCGATGGTTGTCCATAAAATTCTTGACTATATCAACGCCGCAGGAGCGGAGAGGAAAGCCCTGCTTGTCATAGACGGAATGAATCTATGGCAGTGGCATATACTGAAAAGCGCCCTGGTTGATACAAACCTGAAAGTCCATGACCTGCCTGCCTTCGCGTGGCTGCCGAGCATAACCGCCTGGTCCCGGCAGGCGCTCTTTAAGGGGAGCCGACCGGACCTTGATCAGGACAATCGGAAGGAAGAAAAACTGTTCCGGGAATACTGGAAAGAGAAAACCATTCCGGATTTTCAAATCAGCTTCGGGGAGATCAAGTGGAAGAACCTGCCCGAGGCCCCAGGTACCGACATCCATATAGCCGCCTTCATCTGTAATGACCTGGACAGCATGATGCATGGCACGGTGCTGGGAAACCGGGAATTATATCTGAAAACTGAAGAATGGGTTAAGAATTCCGGTGTCCTTACCTTTATTGAAAACCTGGTGCGGAAGAAATTTTCGTTATATATCACCACCGATCATGGAAACCTGGAAGCTGAATCCTACGGCAATTTAAAGGCAAACATAAAGAACCTCGCCACATCGAGAAGCAAACGGCATGTGCATTTTACAACCGAGACAGATGCAAAAAAATTCCTGGATACATATCCCCATATATCTGCAAGAAGAGCAGGGCAATCGGTATATTTGACGGACAATAAAGCCTTTATTCCCCCCGGCACGGTGATAACCCATGGAGGTAGCCATCTGCTGGAATTATTAATTCCCCTGGGAGTGATAACATGAAACGACTGAATGACAGCAAAGTGATCGGCCTGGAACAGCGGGTTCCGCTGGAATTCCTGAACCAGGGGATGATAACACTGCTTGAAACCGGCGAAGTGTCCAAGGAAGAATTATTGAACCTGATGCTCACCGTCACAAAGGGTAAAAACAGGGCTGAACGGGCCGCATCATATGCGGCACGGATTATTAGAGCCGATAACATGGTGATAAAAAAAATAAAAGAACACTTTACGACCGAACCCTATGCCCGCTACCCTGAAAAAGACAAAAAACTGATCATGCTCTGCCTGGCCTCGGTGGTATATCCGATTATGTACGACGCCCTTTGCATTATTGGCACCCAGTTAAAAATACAAAAAACTATTACCCGGGCATTCATTACACGGAAGTTATCCAGAAAGTATGGTTCGAATAGAACCTTCGAAGTAGCCGTCGACGCACTGGTTCCAATGATAGTCGAAACCGGCTTGATCGAACGCGTTAAACTTGGAGTCTACAGCCTTCCTTCCGAAAAACAGCTGCTGCAACCATTCACGCATGCGATATGGATATTGACAGACAACCTTATCGCAGGGACCGGAGAACTGCCGGCGGAGGAGCAGGATCACAGACCGTGGATGGTGTTTGTGTGAAATGGGGGCTGATCACCGACACTCATGATCATGACCGGATGGTTGAATCGG
>JAGYMW010000127.1 GCA_018400435.1 Bacillota bacterium
GCTATCGGCATGAGGAGAAAAGAAAAAATAAGATGAGAAAAAAAGATGGGAAAAAATAAAAAAAGAAAAGAGGAAAAAAGAATGACATCGACTATTATGGAAAGTAAAAAAGCGACAACCTTTGAAGATGTTTATAACACGGTGATGAAAGATTCAGAAGGCAAAGCTGATTATGAAACCCCGCTAAATAATTTATATATGATGCAAAACGGGGATTTTGCTTTCAAAGATGTTCATAATGTAGCCGGCCCAAAATTAAGGGATATTACTTTCAAAATGACTGACTGGGCAGAAGGGCAAATATTAACCAGACTGAACATGCCCGCCGCTTATTTCAAAAGGGCTTACTCAGAAGAACCCGAATTATTCAGGCAGCATTTTAATTACTGGGCCGAACATGACGACCGGGCAACCAAGCTACGCACAAAGATCCAGAAACATGAAATCACCGGGCAAATGATCGGATTAATTCGTGGCGCCGTAAGCGATATTTACGGCATTTTAGACAATGATACAATAATGCGCTTACTTCGGCAGCTTCTTAATGCCAGCGGTGAAGATCGTTACACGGTCGAAAGTTTTTACTTAGACGACCATCGTTTTCACATGCGACTTTCTTACAATGATTTAACGAGGGCAATCGGAACCTTGCCCGACGGTTCGCCGGATTATAACCGGGTTGGAAACGACTTCATTAACAGCGAGGTTGCTGCTTCCGCTTTTCACCTGCAGGATCTGCTCTGGCGCCTGATTTGCTCCAATGGCCTGAAGGCTTTTACCAAGGACGGCGATCCTTTTAGTCAGAGGCATATTCACTTGCGCCCGGACGAATTTAAAAGCCGGGTTGCCAGCGAAATGGTGAAAAGCATCGAACATGGCGTTGAATTTTTAGAAGAATTTGAGGCCAGCCAAAAAGTAGCAGTGCCCGATCCTTTTATTGCAATCAGGAATATTGCTAAAGCTGAAAAATTCAGCACCGACTTAACTGCTGATGTGCTTGATTCTTTCGAAGGGGATAATTCTGCTTATGGGGTTGTCAATGCAATTACTAAAGCAGCAAGGAACCTCCCAAACGAAAAACGGTTACAGGTAGAAAAGGTTGCCGGGAACGTTGTTAAGTTTGCCCCTACTACATGGGAAAAGCTCACAGCAATTGAAGAGCCATCTCAGGGGGTGGCTTAGTTTGATAGGAACAATTACCACAAATGACAATAACGGCCTTGTTTATCGGGGCCGTTATTGCCCTGAAGTAATCGAATTAATCAAAACTATCCCGGGGCGGACCTATAACCCCGGGACAAAGGAATGGGATCTGCCGATAACCGATGAAGTGATTAAACTTTTCAGAGGATCGGAACTTGTCGAAATTACACCCGAAGCGCTCCGCTTAATCCAGGTAAAAAATGATGCTAAAGATGCCATTAAACAGGCCAAAAAAATTGAAAAACCCAGGCCGTTAAAACCAATGCCCTTAAAAAATGTAGAACCTTTCAGCCATCAGATCATTGCTTTTAATCTGGGAATTAATAATAAAAATATAGCTCTTTTGCATGAACAGGGCTGTGGAAAAACACTTTCTACGATAGCAATCGCCGGGAACAGATTTTTAAACAGTGCAATCAAAAGACTTCTAATCGTGGCCCCGCTTTCGGTTATTCCTGTTTGGAAAAAAGAATTTATTGACTTTGCTGATTTTAAATATTCGCTCACTATTTTACAAGGACCAATGAAAAAGCGCCTGGCCCTGCTCAGCCTTCTATCAGAAAAAGACGGTCTGCAGGTGGCCGTTATAAACTATGAATCAGTCTGGCGAAGTCAAATGTTTAACGCCCTCTATAACTGGAGCGCTGACATGATCATCGCCGACGAGAGCCAGAAAATCAAGGGGCCGAGCACCAAACAAAGCAGAGGCCTGCATAAGCTGGGCGAGAATACCCGTTGTCTGTATAAGATTATTGATCATC
>JAGYMW010000128.1 GCA_018400435.1 Bacillota bacterium
ACAGTGATGTCGTTTGCACACCGCCTGCCCGATATCAGCTCAGCCTTTAGAATTAACCAGGCCGAAGACACCCTTGAGCACCTTGATGATGAACGCTATTTCTACCAGGCAGAAGTAATGGAAAAGGAAAACCGCGGCGGCCGCTGGCAGTTTAATACGGCCGTGGCTTTCGTGCTCGGCCTGATGTTCTCGGTAATGGTGGTCTTCATTAAGCCCCAAGTTAGTGAAATAATAAAAGAAGTCCGTGAAGCAAACCTTCACAGCTGAGGATGTAAAGCGAATTACATTATACAATCATTGACAGAGGGTAAAGATAAAGTTACTAGAACCATAGTTCAATATTTGGACAAGTAAGAAGCAGAAAAATTGTTTTTTTGTATAACCGCGCACAGGCAAGATGTTAAATTTATATTTGTTCGTTAAGTCTATAAATAAATGGATCTGCATAATTCTAGATAGTGTCGATTGGAAATATAGCTTTTAATGAAGGATTTATAAGATATGATGATAAACTTGCATAAATTAAGAAGAATATTAAACCGGCGGGAAAAGTGGCAGGTTTTAGCCCTGCTGGTAGCCATACTCGCTATGGCATTTTCCCAGGCACTGGGTGTCGCTTCCGTTCTTCCATTTATAAGCCTTGTTATGGAGCCTGATATGGTTTTTGAGAACCAGTATATATACTGGGCCTATGAAGCCTTCAACTTCAGCAGTGTTAAGCGCTTTATTATCTTCGTTGGTCTGGTCATGCTGTTAATAATTGTCCTGGCCAATGCGATCTCGGCTCTGGCTACCTGGTTTAAATTACGTTTTGTCTGGATGAATAACCACCGTTTATCAAGACGCCTGTTTGAAAAATACCTTTCCATGCCTTATATATATTTTCTAGATCAAAATAGTGCTGGATTAAGCAAAAATGTACTTGCTGAAGTGAATCAACTAACAACTCAATATTTGTTACCGATGATGAATATCATAACAAGAACAATGGTTGTTATTTTAATTCTCGCCATGCTCTTTTTTGTTGATGCGACCGTTTCGCTGGCAGCCGTCATTTTAATTGGTGGTGCATATGTCGTTATTTACTGGCGGGTTAATAAGAACCTGAAGTACCGGGGTGAGAAAAGACTTAAGGAAAATTTAATGCGTTTTAAAGCAGTTAACGAAGCTTTCGGGGGAATCAAAGAAATTAAGGTTATGAACCGCGAACCTTATTTTCGGGATAGTTATTCCAAACATTCTTACCAGCATGCCCTGCTGGTATCATGGAACGCCGTTATCGGACAGCTGCCGCGTTTTGCCCTGGAAGCGATTGCTTTTGGCGGTGTGATCATATTTGTCCTGATCCTGCTACTCAACAGTGATAATGCTGCACAGGTCATTCCCATTGCCAGTGTCTTTGCCTTTGCCGGTTATCGATTGATGCCGGCCATACAGGAGATATTCACCAGCTTTACCCAGATGAGATTTAACCAGGCGGTCCTGGATCGGATCCATGATGATATTACTTATCGCCAGGGCCCGGGGGATTCTTTGGCAAAGAAGAAACGGTCAGTTGAACCTTTAACTTTTGAAAAAGAGATTAAACTAAATGAAGTGACATATTATTATCCAAATACTAAAATCCCGGTTATTCAAGACATTGACCTCAGCATAATGCATAACACCTCAGTTGCCTTTATCGGCCCGACGGGGGCAGGCAAGACTACACTGGTTGATATTATTCTCGGGTTGCTCACTCCACAGGAAGGGCAGTTGCAAGTCGATGATTCAATCATTAACAGGAAAAATCTATTAAACTGGCAGCGCAACATCGGCTATGTGCCACAGTTTATTTACCTGAGCGATGATACGATTGCCAGGAATATTGCATTTGGGTTGCCTGATAAGGAAATAGATGAGAGAAGCTT
>JAGYMW010000129.1 GCA_018400435.1 Bacillota bacterium
CGATACATCGCCTGGATCTGGCCAAATTCTTCTTCGAGGTTTTTGACCAGTTCAGAAAGTTCCAGAACGGTCATGCCCTTGATCATTTCCATGATTTCACTGACTTTGTTTTCGTCTTTTGCCATTGCTTACACACTCCTTTATATATTGTTTTTTGGTTTATACTTATTTAGATTTTGTTCAGCAGGTGCAGAACAGGATTCCATTTGTCAAGCCGCTGCATCCGCCAAGCTGTTTTGCCTCTCCAAATCAGGCACTTTCCTTTTGCTGCCTGACAGCATCTACTGTGTAAACCAGCTGACGCAGGGTTCCGTGCAGGACTCCAACCAGACCGGAAATGGGAGCCTGGAATCCGCCGACAACTTTAGCCAGCAAAATCTCACGCGGCGGTATTTCGCCAAGAGCTTTTATCTGGGCAGGATCAAGCATCTTCCCGGAAAGCATGCCACCCTTAATGAGGAGGGCTTCATTTTGTTTGGTAAAGTCGTTAAATACTTTGGCCGCTGCCACCGGATCAGCTCTTGAATAGGCAATCGCAGTGGGCCCTTCAAAGAAATTTTCCAGTTCTTCTACACCGGCCTGCCGACAGGCCAGACGGTTCATGGTATTCTTGGTGACGCGGTAACGGCACTGCTCCTGTCGCAGTTTTCCGCGCAGTTCATTAATCGCTTTAACATTCAGGCCCCGATAATCGGTGATAATTACCAGTTCCGACTGTTTAAGTTCTTCCGTAATTTCTTCCAGCATCTTTTCCTTCGCTTTTTTACTCAGCAAATATTTCACCTCCTCATTAACCTGCAAAATAAATTGTTAAAACAAAAAGAGCTTCCCGCAGACGGAAAGCTCCCTGGCAACCTGATCGTAAAATCAGTTGACATGATCACAATCTTCCTGAACAGGGGGCTTAGTTTTAAGCCATTAAACCATATAGTCCCTGTCGTCTACGGAAATAACTATGTTGTTTTTGTATTAAATCAGCTCTTGACCTCTGCGGCTTTAATACCCGGCCCCATGGTCGAACTGACAGTAATATTTTTGATGTACTGCCCCTTTGCCGCAACAGGCCGTGCCCTAATCAAGGCATCCATTACAGCATTGTAATTTTCAAGAAGCTTATCTTCACTGAAAGAAATCTTTCCGATGGGGACGTGGACATTGCCTGCCTTGTCTGTGCGATATTCCACTTTCCCTGCTTTAATATCGCTGATGGCTTTCTCAATTTCAAAAGTTACCGTTCCACTCTTAGGATTGGGCATCATTCCGCGCGGTCCCAGTATTTTACCGAGTTTCCCAACAGAACTCATCATATCGGGCGTGGCAACAGCTACATCAAAATCGAACCAGCCCTCCTGAACTTTGGCTACCAGCTCATCTGCTCCGACATAATCGGCACCGGCTTCTTCCGCTTCTTTGGCCTTATCGCCCTTGGCAAACACGGCTAACCGGATGGTTTTACCCGTTCCATGCGGCAGAACTACCGATCCGCGAACTTGCTGATCAGCATGCTTCGGGTTTACACCAAGGCGAACAGCCAGCTCAACCGTTTCATCAAATGAACGATTGCTCAACTCTTTGACCAGGCGAATAGCTTCAGTAGCTTCGTACTTTGTTTCACGATTTATCTTATTACGCGCTTCTTCATATTTCTTTCCCCGTTTTGGCATCTTCCAAAAACCTCCTGTGGTTATCGAGCACTTTGCTCTCCCACTGTGATATATTATTTCTTCAACCTTCAACAACAATGCCCATGCTGCGAGCGGTTCCCTCAATTATTTTCGCCGCTGCGTCAACATCATAGGCATTTAAATCTTCCATTTTTTGCTGAGCGATCTCTTTCACTTTATCCCGTGAGATAGTAG